>JAQVLH010000112.1 GCA_028704265.1 Candidatus Nanoarchaeia archaeon | reverse complement strand
ACAGCATAAAAAACAAAAAACCCGACACCCAAACAAAACAAGCAATCCTAAAAGCCTTAAATTATAACCTAAATATAATAATGAAAACAATCAAAATATTACTGAATCAAATGATTTCTACAAAGCCAATTATTTAGTAAAGCTTTTAATGAAAACAAGAAAGGAATAATCAGTGATTATAATTATTCTTTGAAGATTAAGGAAGAATTAAGGCATTATTATGCAAAACTTTCTCCTATAATAATTGACAACGAATTCTCAGGCTCAGTTGCAGTAATAAGAGATTTGACTGAACTATACAAAAATCAGGAAACAATTGCTTCCAATGAAAGCATGCTAAGGGCAATAACGGGGGCTGCGCCGATAGCAATAGGATTTACAAAAGACAGGATTATCAAATGGGTCAATGAAGAATTTGAAAAAATATCGGGCTATAAAATTGAAGAAGTAAAAGGAAAGCACGCAAGCTTTCTTTACCCTTCAAAAGAAGAATCTGAAAAAATAACGAAAATAAAATATCCTATGCTAAAATCAAAAGGATTCGGGGAGATTGAAACTAAATGGAAAAGAAAGGATGGAAAAATAATAGACATGTCCATAAAATCCAGGGCGCTTGACAGGAATGATTTAAGCAAAGGAGTGATATTCACAGGAGAGGATATAACTAAAATAAAGGAGGCTGAAACAAGTCTTCGCTTAAGTAATGAAAAATATAAAAGCCTGTTTGACAATATGCTGAATGGCTTCGCGTTGCATAAAATAATAACTGATGAAAAAGGCAATCCTATAGATTATGTTTTTTTGGAGGCTAATTCTTCTTTTGAAAAATTAACTGGATTGAAAGCTAAAAATATCATAAACAAAAAAGCCACGGAAGTTTTGAAAGATTTAAAATCCGATGAAATTGATTGGGTGAAAGTTTACGGGCAAGTTGCTATTAAAAGAAAGGGAATAAAATTCGAACAATATTCCAAGCCCCTAAATAAATGGTATTCAATAATTGCTTATTCCCCGCAACAATATTATTTTGCAACAGTGTTTGAGGACATAACTGAGAGGAAAAAATCAGAAAGCGAAATAAAAAATTTAGCGCGCTTCCCTGGCGAAAACCCAAATCCAATATTTAGGATAATTGATGAAAAAATAATATATTCCAATCTTTCCGGAAATGCTTTTTTAAAAGAATTAAACAGCAAAGAAGGAGGGGCTGTGCCTCCTGAATTATTAATGCAGGTTAAAGATTCCCTTAATTCAGGTGAGAAAAAAGAATTTGAAGTAAAAACCAAGTCTAAAACATACCTTGTTTTCGTAGTCCCTTTCCCGAAAGAAAATTATGTGAATATTTATTCAGTGGAAATCACTGATTTAAAAACCATTGAAAATAAATTAAGATTAAGCGACAACATAGTTAACCATGCATTGGACATGCTTTGCATTGCAGGCTTTGACGGTTATTTCAAGGTGCTAAATCCCTCATGGTCAAAAGTTTTAGGATGGAGCATGAAGGAATTGCTTTCAAAACCATGGATTGATTTTGTGTATCCTGAAGATAGGGAAATGACTAAGAATGTAAAGGTAAAGCTTGATCATGGCAGGGAAATTTATCAGTTTGAAAATAGGTATTTATGCAAAAACGGAAAAATAAAATGGCTTTCATGGAATTCTTTTCCACATATTGAAGAAAAAATTATGTATGGGGTGGCAAGGGACATAACTGTCCAGAAAGAAATTGAGGAAAAAATAAAAAAATCCGAGGAAAAATACAGGAGCCTTATTGAAAACACTAATGATATAGTTTACTCAGTCAACAATGAAGGAATTTTAAATTACATAAGTCCCAATGTCAGCAAGTATGGGCTTAATGACAAAAACTTAATAGGCAGTAATTTTATTAAATTAATCTATAAAGATGATTCAGACAAAGTCATGCAGGATTTGGCATTGACATTAAAAACAGGAAAGGTTTTCAAAACAATATTTAGGATTAAAATAAAAAATAATATTTACTGGTTTGAAGAACAGGGAGAGCCGATAAAAAATAAATCAGGAACAATTATAGGAAGCCAAGGATTTTTAAGGGATATTACTGATAGAATTAAATATGATGAAAATCTGAAAAAATCTGAGGAAGAATTCAGGAATATTTTTGAGTCCTCATCTGATGGATTGGCTCTTATTGATTTAAAAGGAACAATATTAAAAGTAAATAAAAGAATAATCGAAATAAGCGAATATAGCGAAAAAGAAATTGTAGGAAAACATTTTACCCAACTTAAGTTTATCTCTAAAAAAAGCATTATATCTTTAGGGTCTTCTCTTGCTAATTATTTAATTCATCCTGAAAAAATGGGAGAGATAATAGAAGCTGAATTTATTACAAAAACTGGCAAAAATTTAATTGTTGAATTCAAAGGCTCATATTTAAAGAAAAATAATAAAATAGAAAAAATATTGGTTCTAGTAAGGGATATTACTAAAGAAAGGGAAGTTGAAAAATTAAGAATTGAAACCCAAACTCAAAAAGAATTGGAAGATTTAAGAAGCAAATTTTTAATGATGCTTACTCATGAAATAAAACAGCCAATAACTCCAATATTAGGATACTCAGAATTGCTTGAGCCTGAAATAAAAACTGAACAGGGCAAAAAATATTTGCACAGGATTATTGATAATTCATATATTATGAGAGATTTAATCAATAAAATACTTACACTATTAAAGCTTGAAGCAGGAGTTTTAAAATTAGATTTCAATAATTATTTTATTAATAAGATAATTGAAGAGGTTCTAAAAATGAAATTATCAGGAATCAATCTAAAGAATATTAAAATTTCTAAGAATTTAAAAGACATTAAATTAAAGGTTGATTATAATAGGATAACTGATGTTTTGATTAATTTAATAGATAATGCAATAAAATTTTCGCATGAAAATGGGATAATAGAATTAAAATCATGGATAAAAGATGAATATTATTATCTATCAGTTAAAGATTATGGTATAGGTATTAAGCAGGAAAATCTTTCAAAAATATTTGAAAAGTTTTTTCAGACAGAAGACGGAAAAAAATTAGGCGGAAGCGGTATAGGTTTGGCAATGGTTAAAGAAATAATCAAATCGCATAACGGTTCAATAAGTGTTAAAAGTGAGTATAAAAAAGGCACGGAATTTACAATAAAGCTTCCAATAAAAGGAAGACGAGAATAATATGGCAAATATATTAATAGTTGAAGATGAAATACAGATAAGGCAGCTAATTCTTGACCTGCTTAAAACTCAAAGCATAGAAGGCAATGCAGTAAGCGGAGCTGAAGAGGCACTAAAAATAATAAAATCTCAAAAAATTGATTTATTAATACTTGATTTGCAGCTTTCAGGAAAAATGGACGGCATTGATTTGCTTAAAAAGCTTAAAAAAAGAAAAAAAGAAATAAAAGTAATAGTGACAACTGCCAATGCAGGAATGATTACATCTGATTTTAAAAAAGAATTCAAATCAATAATTGTTGATGTAATCTCAAAGCCTTTTGACATCAGCGATTTGATTAAAAAAATAAAAGAAACTCTTCGGCTTTGATTATTTATTATAAATATTCATTTAAATAACTCTTATAAATAATCATTAATTAATAATAATCATATGAAAAAATTAGTATTATTAATTTTTCTTATGGCTTTGCCTTCAGTTTACTCATTTGATATCAGTGAAATAAGTCATTATGATTTTGACACTTTTGACTGCAGCATTCAGGTTGAAGAGCAATATGTTTCTGATTGCGAAAAAACTAAAAATTTTATAAGCAATTGTTATACTAATCCTAACTCCTGTGACTGCAATGAATTTTTAGAACCTGATGCGCAAGCAGAGTGCCAAAAATGGGTTGATGATGGAATACAATTAATGACACAAAAATCGGAAGAGTGCATGAATGATTTGATTGCATGCTCATGCAATACTTTGCCTCATCCTCGATTAGTATCAGTTTGCGAAAATGAAAAAAATAAATTTATAGGAAAATTAAAAGCTTTAGAGCAATCATGTTTTGATAATCCTTTAACTTGTGATTGCAGTATTTTTGAAGATTCTAAATATATTGCCAAATGCGAGGAAGAGATAGCTAAAGGTGCAGAAATAAAATCATTATGCGAAAATAATATTTCTAATTGCGACTGCTCTAGCATAACTAATATTGTAGGCAAAGCAAAATGCGAAGAAGCAAAAAATTATTATTTAGAATATAAATTTAATTTTGAAAATAATTGCAAAGAAAATTTTGATGATTGCGATTGCACAAAAATACCTAATTTAGTTGGACAAGCTCAATGCGAAGAAGCTAAAAAACTGGCAGTGACTCAAGCAGAGGGCCAGGTTTATTCAATGCTTTATGGGTGTTTCAAAGATATTAACAATTGCGACTGCACAAAATTAGGAAATCAGGGTTACATTGATTATTGCGAAGAGA
>JAQVLH010000111.1 GCA_028704265.1 Candidatus Nanoarchaeia archaeon | reverse complement strand
AAGACATCCTAAACAATTGTGTGTTTCTTCTTGACTCATCAAGAAATAAAAATATTCAAGGATGATTTTAATTTATTATTGTTTTTTATATAGAATATATTTAAATTTTGTGAATGAATAATTTTAATCTTCCTAATAAAGAAATTTTAATCATTTTGTATCCATGATTATTTCAGGGTTAATTATGGGCTCTCCAATTTTATATGGAGAGTGCGCGTATTCTAATAACACTCCTAAGTCTATCGGGTTTACCAAGCCTTTGCTATTAGGGATGTATCCTCCGCTTGAGCCGTAAGAGCCGTCAGGCACTGAATCGTCCCATAAATTCCACCGACGGAAATCACTGTAATGATCAATGGCTTTTGAAAATTCTGAGTAAATGATTTCTTTTTGAATTTTTTTTAAAGGCATCCCGCATGAAGCTGCTTTAACCAGAAAAACTGCCAAGTCAGGCATCCAATTAAGATTACTTCTGGCTTTTTTATGAAAACTGCTGTTCATGAGCCAGTCAGCTCTGCCAACAAGCCCGTTTAAGAGTTTACTTGATGCTTCTAAGCATCCGTAAGAGTAAGAATGAAGCAATGCAGCCATGTGGAAACCGTTGATTATTTTATAGTTATAATAATTAACATTTACTGCTGCTGTTTCATAGATTCCTCCAAAACTTTTATTGGCATTTAATTTTCCCAATTCCCCTAAACCTAGCAGGCTTATTGCTATTTTCGCATTGTTCTCTGAATTCTTCCCGTATTTTGAGAAGCTTATGAGGTCTCCTTTGGGAATGAATGTTTTTCCCGATGAATCCTTGGTGCGAATATTGAAATTATTCAAAATAATATCTTTGCAAAAACCTCTCAATAATCTGTAAGATTCGTAGGCAGCCCTGACAATTTTAGGGTTGCTTGAGCAATTAATTATTTCTGGAAGGAAGGCTGCAGCCCTTAAAATGTGGGGCAAATCATCTTTTGAGCGAGTATTAGTCAAATAAATATCTCCCCAGCAAGGGTTATTTTTGTAATTGAATCTTTGCGCGTTCCAATGAGTTTCATTAGTCTTCCAATTTTCATAGTTTATTGATTTAACGCCTCCGTCAATCTCAGAATATTCATGGCTTAAGGGTATGATGTTTCTGGCCATTAAGTAATGCTCAGAGTCATTTGAATCATACACCATCCCTTTTATTGTTGCAGACAAACCTTTGCAGTACTGCTCAACTATTTTTCCGGCCAATTTGTCGCCAGTCAGCAAATACGCGCAGGCAGCGTAGTTAAGAATTTTTGAAGTGTTAATCATTATGTTATGCCAGCCATGGCCAGGCATATGCTTATAAGTTATTTTATTCCCTTCCTTTATTGCCAAAATATCGCTTCCGCAAGCTTCAGAATCGCTTGACCAGACTAAATAATCAGGCAAGCCTGTTGATGAGTGAACCCCATGGCTGTTTCGCATAATCCACCCAAAATAATCCATCATTTCAAGCATTCCGGAAAAATTATAAGTGAACTCGTTTGCTTTTTTTGAAAAACTGCCCAATTCGAAATCTTTGGAAAATACTGGTTCTAAACTGCATTCTAAGTTTTGGGCAAAAAACTCTTCTTCCATAAAGGCACGTAATTTAGATAAATGAACTCACTTAAATAAGTTTCTAAAAAAGGTGTTAAAAAAATATTTATTTTAATTATATGTTAAATAATTCATCTAATATTTTTAATTATTTTTTGCTTTGGCAATAAATTAGTCAAATTTTTGATTTACCTATTTTGAATTAATTACAAAAGGTATTAAATAATTAAATCATTAATTAAATTATGAAAATTTCTTTTCAGCAAGCTAAAGAAGATGATTGGGAAGAAGTGCAGAATCTTGAGACCTCATGCAAAAATAAATATTTTTTTGCATTAACCTGCAAAGAGGATATAATTAGATATTTAAAAAATAGCAAGGTTTTTTTGATTAAAGATAATAAAAAAAAAATCGGCACAATTTCTTATGAAGTAAAATCTAAAGGCCATGCATATATTAATGGTTTTACTGTTCATCCAAGTGTAAGAAATAAAGGAATAGGAAAAAAAGCTATGGAGTATATTATAAATAATGTTAAAGGTTTCAGCAAAATAACTCTTGTTACTCATCCTAAGAATCTTCCTGCTTTAATCATTTATCTTAAAGCTGGATTCTACATCTATGGTTATAAAAATAATTATTATAAAGATGGAGAGCCAAGACTTTTAATGGTTAAGGAACTTAAAAAAGAATAATATTTTTAAAGATTTACATGATTCGTTGATTTTATGAAAATTGATATTGATTATGCTAAAAAATTTTATGGTAATGGTGCTCATGGTTGGGATCATATTCAAAGAGTTTATTCTAATGCTTTAAGAATTGCTGAGAATGAAAATTGTGATTTAGAAATAGTGATGGCTTCTGCTTTACTTCATGATATTGAAAGATATAGGGATAATGAAGATATTACTCTTGACCACGCAGAATTAGGCGCTCAAAGAGCTGAAAAATTATTGGATGATTTTAATTACAATCTTAATCAGAAAGAAAACATTGTTTATTCAATCAGGGTTCATCGTTATAGCAAAGGAATAATTCCTAAAACTATTGAGGCTGCGATTTTGCAGGATGCTGACAGATTGGATGCTTTGGGTGCGACTATTATTTCAAGGCTTTTTTATAATGCAGGAAAAAGAAAAGGAATCATTCATGACCCAAGCATTCCTCCAAGAGCTGAATATAAAGGTGCTGCTGATATTACTACTGCAATCAATCATTTTTATGAAAAAATATTAAAGATTAAGCCTGAAACTTTCAACACAGTTAAAGGCAAGGAATTGGCATATTCAAGGTATGAATTTACTGAGAAATTCTTGGAACAATTCTTGAAAGAATATAATTGCGAAATTTGACATCTGAACTAACAATTATTTATTTTCAATTATTTTAATTAATTTTTCTAATGTTTGGGATTTTTCTTCCATTCCTAATTCTTTATATAATGTTAGACGATTTTGAAGGGTTAATGTGTCTATATTAAGCGAATTTAATGCAAATTCTTTTGATTCTTTATCAAATCCTAATTTTTTAGATATTTCATAAATGTCAAAATTTTTTTCCTTTCCATTGTTATCTAATATTTTTTTGACTAATTTTTCATATGTTTTTGATGCATCCAATCCGTGTTTTTTTCTTAACCTTATTGCTTGTTCATAATAATACTCTTTAGATTCAAGTTGTTCAAGTGCTTTGATTACTATTTCTTTTTCATTAAATCCATATTTTTTGCATAATTCTTGGGCTTTTTCATAGTTATTCCAAGATTCATAATTTTCAGCTAATTCTAATGCTATTTTTTTTGCATCAATTGAAAATCCATATTCTTCGCTTAATTCCAATGCCTCTTCCAATTTATGCCCAAAAATTAATGTTCCGATTTTTATTATTTTAAATCTCTCTAATTCATTTTCTAAACCATATAATTTTATGCCTTTTTTTAAATGGTCAAATTCTAAAACAGCAGTTGATTTTTTTTCAAATTCTTCATTAAGTTCTTTTAAGAATAATTCTTTGGCTTCTTCTTTCATCCCAAGCTCAAATGCAATCTTTGAAGCACTATAATAATCATTTTTTTCTGTATTTATTTTTAAAGCCTTAAGTAAGCATTCTTTTGTTTTATCAACATCGCCTATTTCTTGATATAATTCAGCTAAGATTTCAAATTTAAGAAAATCATTATCCTCCCTTTTATTGTAAATCTCTAATCTTTTTAAGTTAAGTTCATATAATGCATTTTTAATAAGATAATATTTAACATGAGGATTGCTTCCTTTTATAGTATTGTTTTCAATATTTTTTAGGTCTGAACTTGAATAAGAGGATATAGGATCCTTATGCTTGCTTAAAATATTTCTGACCCATAAATTAAGATAGTTTTCTAAAGATTCATAATCTGCTTTATTATCTGCCATTCTTGCGCAGTCTAAAAATTTTTTATCTTGTTCATAAATTTTTAATAATTCTTCGTTCATAGAATAATTTTCAGCTATTCTTTTATACCACCAATTATCTTGGGATTTAAAATATTCATATGCTTCCTTAACATATTTTAATGGAATTTGAAGCATTAAATCTTGTTTCCAAGATAAATGATAAATTGTTAGATTTTTATTTTCAATATCAAATTCATCAATTAATTTAAGGAATTCTTCCATTAAAAAAATCAAAAAAAATCAAAGTTAATAAATATTTCTATTAATTTTGAAAATATTTTTAATATTTTAAATATAATTTATATTTATGGATAAAAAAGCCCTTGATTATATTAACAAGTTTCCTGAAGATGTCAAAAAAATATTAATTAAGATTAATAAGATAATTAAATATTCTGCCCCTGGCTGCGAGGAAAGCATGGGCTACGGAGTTTTATCATTTAATCTTAAAGGAAAAAATTTGGTTTA
>JAQVLH010000110.1 GCA_028704265.1 Candidatus Nanoarchaeia archaeon | reverse complement strand
ATTCGTAGTTCTCATTCTTGAAGTCTTGCAAAATCCAATAACATTTAATTTTTCATCTAATGCTTTTTTTACTAATTCTTTTTCAAACTCGTACTCAGCATTAAGTGCTGAATCCATAATTATTAAGCAATCTTTTTTTTGCTTTAAGCATGCGTTCCATTCAAAGTATTTCATAATATTTGAAGGCAATTCCTCAATCTTAATTGAATCAATTCCACTAAGCTTTAATTCAGATATTTCTCCTTTATTGTAAATTCTTAACTCATATTTTTCTTTCTGGACAATGATTAGATAATATTCTTCTGTTTCTTGCCTATTTTTTTTTAATCCTTCATATTCAATTATTCCTAATTTTATTTTTGCTAATATCCATGAGCCACCATCAGCAATTGTTGCGCATCCTCCATCAATGCAGATAATTTTTGAAGATTTTTTATTATTAATAATACTAAAGTTTTTTTTACTCACTTCTGAGCCAATAAATTCATTATTATAAGGAGTAAAATTATCTTTTCCCAGCATTAATTTTAATGCATCAATAATCAATTTAAATTAGCCTCGTTTGTGATTTATTTAACTTAGATTTAATAGTGCTCCATGAATGCCTGACAAATTCATCAATTTCATCATGCTTGCCATTTAAAAATTCATTAACAAATTTTACAGTATTAGGATCAGCAGGGTAGCCGCTTCCAATATGTAAATTATAATCAGTTTCAATCTTTTTAACCATAGCATCCCTAGTTACTTTCGCTATTATGCTTGCAGCCCCGACTATCGGGTATTTAAAATCAGCTTTGTGTTCGGCAATAATCTCAACATTCTTGTTATTCAAATAGCCTCTTAATTCTATTTTGAATTTTTCAGGAATTGGATGAGGGCAGTCAATATAAGCAATATCAGCATTTAATTCATTAATAACTTCAGCCATTTTCATAAATTCTAAAGTATTCAAATTAACTCCTAATGAATTTTTTAAATCAATCTCTTTAGCGCTAACATTTCTAAGAGCATAACTGCTTGCTTTTTCCTTAATTTTTAAAAATAACTCTTCTCTCTTTTTAGGAGTAAGCGTTTTGCTATCAAAACCCAAACCATCAAAATTATCAGCAAGATTTGTCAGAACTCCGCAAATAACTAAATCTCCAATAACTGGTCCTCTGCCTGCTTCGTCAATCCCGCAAATTTTCACCATAATTCAGTCCTCTTTTACAAATTCTAAATGCCCTAAATGAATTATAAAATCAAAGCCGTAATCTTTAATATAAGTTGGAATGTCGCAGGCTCCATAGCAGCTTCCAAGCCAAAAAAATAATTCATAATCCCCTTTCAAATTTTCTTCAATTATTGCATAATCTTTTTTTAATCCGTCAGGTAATTGAATCAAAACTCTCTTAGCATTATTTTTTTTTAGCTCTTTTTTTATATTTTCATAATTAATTTCATAATCCATAAGTTATTAATATTGAAAGCTTCTTTTAAATCTTATGAACATACCCTCAGTTGCTGATTACATGTTTTATTTTGACACTGCATACAGCACAACAAAAAAAGTAATGCTAGGAGGCCATCCTACTTATGGAGAGAGAAAGAAGTTAATTACATTAATTAAAGCAAAAAGGTTTTATGAATCAATTTATAGTCAATTAAGCGCAATAATAACTCATTTTCCTGATTCAGATAAAGTTTCAAAATTTTATCAAGAATTAATAGAATCAGCAATAAGTATTGATGATTATAAAAAACATTTAGGGGCAATAAATTGGTCAAGGTCAATGATAAAAAAGCTTTATTATTCATACAAAAAAAAAGGCATGACTTTGCAGAATTTTTTTGGAAGATCAAAAGATGTATTAAAGCAAATATCAAGGGATTTAGAATTTTTGCAAAAAGCCAGATTACATTTGGCAAAATTCCCAAGCATAAAGAATCTTAAAACTGCACTTTTAGCAGGTTTTCCAAATGTAGGAAAATCAAGCATACTTGGACAATTAACAGACAGTAAGCCTGAAGTAAACAGTTATCCTTTTACAACAAAAACAATTAATATTGGAATAATGAAAATGAATAATCAAAAAATACAAATAGTTGATACTCCAGGATTATTAGAAAGGCCTTTTGAAAAAATAAATAAAATAGAAATGAAAGCAATAATTGCATTAAAACATTTGGCAGATATTGTTTTGTTTGTTTTTGATTCAAGCGAATCAAGTGGGTATAAAATTGAAGAGCAAAAAAGATTATTTGAAAAAATAAAAGAATTGTTTCCGGAAAAAATAATAATGATAATAAATAATAAATGTGATTTAACAAGAGATCCAAAAGCAGATTTTAATGTTTCATGCAAAACTTCAGAAGGAATTGAGGAATTAAAAGATAAAATTTTCAGGCATTTTTATTCTGCTCTTTCTTTAAAATAGAAATAATATTTCTTTTTAAAACATTAACATCCTTTGTTTGAACATGCCCTCCTGCAGCAGGAACATGCCCTCCTCCTCCTGCAGATTTAAGTCCTTTTATACTTTCTCTTGCTAAAACATTCATGTCAACTTTTTTATCTTGCCTTCTATAACTTACACTAACAATTTTTGATTTTTTTGAAAAAATTATAACTGTTTTATTAGGATGCTTAAAACTCACTATTGTCGATAAAACTGAGCCAATTTTATATTTTGGGCTAAAAGTATAAAAATATAAATCAAGATTTTCATAAGTTTCTTTTTTTAATTCAAAATCTTCAGTTATTTCTTTAATATAAGAATTAACCTCATCGCATAAATTTCTTAGTTCATAAGCGTTTTCTAAAAAATCTTTAGGCGAAGAAGAATTTTGCAATACTCGCAAAGCCATTAATGCGCCATCATTTCCTTTTACTATTTTTCCAGTATTAATAATGTCTCCCAAATATCCAAAAAAAGAATCTGATAAATAATCTTTATCTTCTTTTATTTCTTCTAAATATTTTTTAAATACTTTTTTTAAAAAATCTTTATGGTGAATTGCTCCGCTATCACTTATTATTCCAACTGCTGCAATCCAATCTAAATCTTCAATATTTACTATTTTTGAAAATAAATCAAAGCAATATTTAGAAGCAGGAGTATAAGTTAAATCCCCGTTAATTTTTGGATTGTAATAAAAAATGTTTTCCCCTTTAGGCATGTCCTGAATGCTATGGTGGTCAATCACTAAAATATTAAATTTGAAATTCTTGACAATCAAAGAATCTTTTCTTAACTCATCATCAACTATTATTAATAAATCAGGATTAGCATTTTTTATTCCAGCAATTAATGAATCATCATTTAGATTACCTGAAGGGCTTGGAAAAAAATCACTAATTTCTTTTTGCATTCGGTTAATTGCTTCATAAACTATTTTTGCACTGCTTACTCCATCAGTGTCTAAATCAAAAATTAAAGCAATTTTTTTAGCATTTATAATTAATTCTTTTAAATTCATTTCTTTTTTCTCCTTTTTTTTGAAAGTTTTTCTTTTTTTTCATAAATGTAATAAGTCATTACAAAAAATCCTAAAACTACAAACAATTCCATTGTTTCAGCAAAATAAAGTAATAATTGATCAAGAACTAATTCAGCTAAAACATCAAATGTTTCTCCCACTAAAAGCAATAAAAGAGCAATAACTGAACCAACTCGTAATTTAAAATTAGCAAGGTTAATTGCAAAATAAAGCGAAATTATAATAATTAATCCAGTAAAAAAAGACAAAATCCACAAACTCATAGTAATACACTAACACTGATTAGTATTAAAAATTTTTTAAATCCTTGCCTTTTAATAATAACTATGGAATTATCAGGAATAATATCAATAGTATCTTTGATAATGCAAGGCATAGGTAAGATAGCTTTTTTTGCCGTATGTATTTATTATGGAAATATTGCATTTAAAGGGTGGAAGGGTCAAAAAAATTTAATATTTAATCTAATTTTTATAATACTTTTAGGATTTATAGCTTTTTTTGGAGGAATAATTTTAAAAGAGTATTTAAATATTAATTTCATATTTTCAGAATATTTAACCAGTTTAGCAGTAGCTTTCATTTGTTTTATTTTAATGTCTTTTATATCAACTGCTTTTGAAGTAAAAAATAATTATGCTACAAAAATGGATTTAAATGCAATAATTAATGATTTGAAAAATTTGAAAATACAAGTTGCAAAGATTACAAAAGCATTGGAAGATGAAAAAATATCTCCAAAAGAATTATCAGAAGAAGATATTAAAGAAAAAATAAAAATTGAGCTTGAAGAAAAAGGCCTTAAAAAATATTCAATAATTTCTTTAATAAAATCTGTTGATTATTGGGAGGTTAAATTATCAAATTCAAAAAAAGTAATCATTGATGCTTATACTGGAAAAATAAATGAAATAACTGAAGCAAAAAATTATTTAGCATTATTATATAAGAAACCTTTATTTTCAGTAGGAATAATATTATCATTATTAATGATAAGTTTTTTGTTATT
>JAQVLH010000109.1 GCA_028704265.1 Candidatus Nanoarchaeia archaeon | reverse complement strand
TTCAAACAAAAAAAAACATATTTTAAGTTTAAATTCTTCTTTTATATAATTATATTATTTTTCATTAAATTTGTATATAGTTACTTCTTTTTTTACTGCCTCATTAAGGGAATTTCCAAAAAAAGGGCCAGCTAAGAAGATATATGCAAAAAAAAGCATGAAAAATCCATATTCTTCAATTCCTGCAAAAATAGGTATAAATAATAAAAAAAAAAGACCACTTATTGCAGAAACAAATTTTGCTAAGAATGCCCAAAAAGTTTCTTTTTTTATTTTATTTGAATAAATTAAATTGTATAGCTTATTCATTTTTCCCACACATGTAATGCTATTTTTTTTATTAATTTAAATAAGGTTGGCGAAAAAGATAAATAATATAATAATCTATAATAAATATTAATTTTAAATTTTTGTTCTAATTTTAAACCTTTTTGTATTAAATGTCGCCCTTGCTTAAATTTGTTTTCAAATAAATACCAAAAGCCTAATGATAAATATAAATTTTTAAGTCTTGTTTTTTTTATTTTTTCGTTTAATTGGTAATCATTTATTTTTAATATTTTAATACATTTTATTAAGTCTTTAATTTTTAATTTAGTATTTACTGACAACCTTATGTTGTCAAAATAACGATATCTAATATTTAAAATGTTTTTAACAAACAAAATTTTGTTTTTTACTAAATATCTCATTAAAAAGTCATAATCATCTGAAGTGTACAATTCTTCATTAAATAATAAATTATTTTTTTTAAAAACAAAAAAACTTGCAGAAATCGGTATTTTATTTTTTATAAAAAAATTTTGATCAAAAATAAATGAGTTGTGATGCTCTTCAAATATTTTTTTCTTTTTCCCAGTAAATTCAATTGAATTACAAATTGAAAATTCAACATTATTTTCAATCATTTCATTTAACTGAACTTCAAGTTTGTTTTTTAAAAATTCGTCATCACTATCTAAAAATGCAATATATTTTCCTGTTGCTTTTTTCATCCCAAAGTTTCTTGCTGAAGAAACCCCTCCGTTTTTTTTATAATAATATTTTATTTTTTTATTTTTTAAATATCTTTTTATGCTTTCTTGAGTGCCATCCGTCGAACCATCATCAACAATAATTAATTCCCAATTTTTATATGTTTGCTTAAGAACTGAATTAATTGCTCTTTCAATTTTATCTTTTCTATTATAAGTTGGGATTATTATTGAAATTAATATATTTTTCATAATATAAAAATCATGCCATATAAGCATTAAATAACTTTTCTTTTACATTTTTGTTAATTTTTTCATTTTCTAAAATTATGTTCTTAACTAATTTGTCATAAACCTTTTTTTCTTTGATTTTTTTTATTGCTTGTCTTATTTCATATTCATTTTTTGGTTTAATTAATAATCCATTAAAATCATTTTTAACAAATTTATTCAAAGGAGCTATATCTGTTGCAATAACTGGCTTTTGGAATGCAAATGCAGTGTATGCTACCGCAGGATAAGTTGATTCTAAATAAGGCAAAACTATGATATTTGTCTCACTAAATAGAGTGTTGAGTTCTTCATCAGATACAAAATAATTAAAAATTTTAATATTATTTTGTTTAATTAAATTTTTTGGCAATTTACCTTTTCCAGCAATAGTTAATTGAAAATCAAAGGCGGGTAATTTTTTGAAAGCTTCTACCAAATATTCTAATCCTTTATATTTTATTATTCTACCAAAAAATAAAACTTTGAATTTTGAATTATTATTTTTTTTAAAAATATTTTTTTTATTTGAAAAAACCATTTTTGCAGGAGGAACTATGAACACATTTTTTTTATTTAAAAAAGAGGGTAGTAGTGAATAATCTTCTTTAGAGTGAACAATTATTTTTTTGACAAATTTAGAAATTATGAAAAAATGAATTGTTTGATAAATTTTTTTATATAATTTTTCTCCAAGATGGGATTTTGGATCGTGTATTGTAAAAATTAAATTATATTTTTTAATAAATGGATATATTAGTAATAAAGGAATACACGTACTACCATTTATATGAATTATATCTGGTGAAATTTTATTTATTTTTTTTATTAGGGTTATTATTTCAAAATAATTTTTTAAGTTTAAAATATTGTTATTAATTTTGAAATTATGTGTTTTTCTAATTTTTGAATTATAATTATTGAAATAAAATAAATCAAAATTTTCTTTTAAAAGTTCACAAATTGAATCAGAATAATGTTTCATTGCTCCCGTAGGCCAAAAATTAATAAATATTACTTTTTTTTTAATATTTTTCATGTTAATTATCCTTCTTTTAAAGTTTTATTAATTGGTTTTAATTATATAATTTAAAATTTTTTCAATTATTGTTCCAAATGATTTTTTAAATTGAGATAATTCAATTTTCCATTTTTCATCATATTTGATTCCACTAAATAATTTCCTGTTTTTTATTTTTGCAATTCTATTTGGAACTAAACCATGATATTCTATATTTTTTATTTTTTCAGAATAATTCTTTGAGATTTTTATTTTAAGATATTTTTCAATTCTTAAAATTTCTTTTTCTGGATGTTTACAAAAATCTTCGTATTGAATTAGTAATGTTCTTTTATTTCTTTTTTTTAAATATTTAAACATAATATAATTAACAAAAAACCATTTTATGGTTGAAATATAATAGTTTTTCTTTTTACCTTGTTTTCCTGAACTAAAAGAATTTGCTACTGCGGAGCAGTTTCGAATTATCGAGATATTATATATTTCTAGCCTTTTGTCTTGATCTAATTCAATTAATCTAGCAATATCTTTTGAAGAATCTAGAATAAAATTTATTTTTGAATTGTTTTTTTTAATTTTATAAAATAATTCATAATTTGAAGAATTATTCTTAAAATTAATATTTTTTGATATTGGATTAATTAAATAATTGGTCATTTTTAAATAATCTATTAAATTAACGTGATTTATGATTTTACATAAATCTTTAGAAATTTGTTTCCAAAAATCACAATTATTAAATTTTTTTCCACAACTACACATTAAATTATCTTCTTTAACTTTTTGATATTGGTAAACTTCACCAACACTAAAAATTTTCTGATTGGTTGATAATAATAAATCAATTAAAGTTGATCCACTTCGACCAATCCCTGATAAATATATGATTTTTATTTTTTCCATTTTAATAACCTTGTGTATTTCCCACATATTTTTTTTAATCCAAATTCTTTTGATTTTTGTTTATTGTTTTTTGAGACTTTGGCCTTTTCTTTTTGTATTTTTAGCATTGCTTCTTTTACTTGTTTAGTGTTTCCATGTTTAATTAAATATCCATTCGCTCCATTTTTGACAAAATCTATTTGCCCACCATTATTAGTTGATATTATTGGTAATCCTACTTGCATTGCTTCTTGTACAACTATTCCAAATCCTTCATGAACTGAACTTAAAAAGAAAATATTTGAGTTATCTAAATATTGAAATTTTTTTTCTTCATTTACAAATCCCAACAAATGTATTCTATCTTTTACTCCAAATTCTTTTGCTAAATTTAATAAATTTTCTTTTTCTGGCCCATCACCAATAATCAAACCATGAACTTTTGAATCTTTAAGTTCAGCTATTGATTTAATAAAAAAATCAAATCCCTTTCTTTTAACTAATCTTCCAACCCCAACAAGGTATGTTAAATCTTCTTCTAAACCAAGTTTTTTTCTTGATATTTTTTTAAATTTTATTGTTTCATAAGCAACTGGTAAAACAACAACTTTTGTTTTTGTTTTATAATATTCTTTTATTTTTTCTTTTAAATCATTTGATTCTGGAACAATTACATTAACATTATTTAAAACATAATTAACTACTTCGTGTAAAATTGGTTTATTGTGTGGAGAAGTACTTTTAGTTGGATCATAAATATCTCCACCCCAAACAGATAAAATATTTTTTAGTTTAAATTTTTTTGATAATTCAACACCTAGTGGCCCAGTAGGTACTGCAAAATTTGTGTGAATGAATTCATATTGATTTTCTTTGCATAATTTGATTGCAATTTTTTTTGCTAATATTGGATAAGTTATCATTGATAACATTGAAGCAGTAGGTAGTTCTTTTCTTCCAATTACTTTTACTCTATAAATATTTATTCCGTCTTTTTTTTCAAATTCTTTTAAACCTTTAAACCAAGTAGTAACAACATCTACATTGTAACCTAGTTCTATAAATCCTTTAGCTAATTTATAAGAAGCAACTCCACCACCGCCACCAAGCGGAGGAAATTCATAGTTTAACATTAGTATTTTCATCTTTTTACTAGATTCTTTTTTTGTTTTCATAGGGCTCACTAAATAAAATTATTCTTTTTTATAGTAATTTTTGTAATCAATAAATAAATTCTTTTTAATTTTATTTCCAAATCTTTTTTACATTAAATGGTTTTTTTCCACTTATTTTGTAATAGGTTTTCATTTGCATATCAGCCATTAAACCAAAACAAAAGAATATTACTC
>JAQVLH010000108.1 GCA_028704265.1 Candidatus Nanoarchaeia archaeon | reverse complement strand
TGTTGTTTTAAGTTACATGGAAGATATTATTAGAATTGAATTCTTTGGAGATGAAATTGAAAGCATTAAGCAATTAGACAAAAACTCTATGGATTTAATTGAAAATCATAAATATTTTTTCTTGTTCCCTGCTAAACATTTTGTCAGCACTTTTGAAGAAAACGAAAAAGCTGTTGCTTCAATACTTAAGGAATTAGATGAGACTTTGC
Organism: Candidatus Nanoarchaeia archaeon; assembly: GCA_028704265.1. GTDB lineage: Archaea > Nanobdellota > Nanobdellia > Tiddalikarchaeales > Tiddalikarchaeaceae > JAQTTT01. The sequence continues at coordinate 4,304 of JAQVLH010000108.1, read as the reverse complement.
CTTCAATGAATGATATGGAAGCTTACAGATTAAGGCAAAGAGTTATGTATGATATTGAGATGATTAAAGAAACTGGCACGTGCAAAGGTATTGAGAATTATTCTAGGCACTTTGACGGCAGAAACTCAGGAGAAAAACCTTACTGCTTATTGGATTATTTTCCTAAAGATTTTTTATTAATTATTGATGAAAGCCATCAGTCATTGCCTCAAGTTAATGGCATGTATAAAGGAGACTATGCCAGAAAGAAGAACTTGATTGATTACGGTTTCAGATTGCCGAGCGCTTATGACAACAGGCCTTTGAAATTTAATGAATTTGAAAAATTTATGAATAATGTTATTTGTGTTTCAGCCACTCCTGCTGAATATGAATTAAATAAATCAGGAGATGTTGTTGAGCAAATTATTAGGCCTACTGGATTAATTGACCCGCAAGTTATTGTAAAACCTAGTAATAATCAGGTTAATGATTTATTAGAAAATATTGAATTAACTATTAAAAAAGGTTTCAGATGTTTGGTTACTACTCTTACTAAAAAATTGGCTGAGGAATTAACAGAATTTTTAGGTAAGAAAAAAATTAAAGCCAGGTATTTGCATTCAGAGATTGATACACTTGATAGAACAGAAATTATCAGGCAATTAAGGGCTAAAGAATTTGATGTATTAGTTGGAATTAATTTATTGAGAGAGGGATTAGACCTTCCTGAAGTTGGTTTTATTGGAATAATTGATGCTGATAAGGAGGGATTCTTAAGGGATGCTAAAAGCTTAATCCAAATTATAGGTAGAGCTGCTAGAAACAGTGAGTCTTATGTAATACTTTATGCTGACAGGATGACTGATTCTATTAAAAAAGCAGTCTCTGAAACTAATAGAAGAAGAGAGATTCAATTAGAATATAATAAACAGAACAACATTATACCAAAGACTATTATTAAAGCCATTAAAGCTAAAGAGCATGAAGTCAAAGATGTTAAGCATATTCCTAAATCTGACATTCCTGCACTTATTGAGCAATTACAATTAGAAATGGATGCATTGGTTGAAGAGTTGAATTTTGAAAAAGCAATAATTATCAGGGACAGGATTAATGAATTAAAAAAAAGAATTTAATTATTCATTATAATCTTCGCCATCAAAATCGCCAAAACTTGAGTTTCTGAAATTAACAGTTTCTGAATAGTTTTTAATGGCATTCTCTAAAGAAATGGCTGAATATTTATTGCTGCAAGTATCATATTTTATAAATTTAGAATTGAATGATTGCTCAATTATTAATGTTTCAGGATTAACTAATAAAGTATTTGGAAAAATATCTGAATCAAAGAATGTTCCATAATTTTCTTCATTTTCTTTGCATAATTCTAGGCATTTATTAGTTCCTTGCTTTCCGTAAAAGCTTGAAATTTCGCTGATAAAATTATTATTTATTTCAGTGTGAATAGGGTAATATCCTTGAGTGATTAGTTTTTTTTTTAAATTATTGACAAAGTAATCTTTAAGATTGTATTCCTCAAATGAGGTTATTGGAATTGTTTTAATATCATCCTGCTTTTTTTCGGTTATTCTGCTTATTAAATAATCCTGAGGATTAAGAATATTAATGGAGTTTTTTTGAATTTGAGTAAATGCAAATTCTGAATTATTGATATAGCATATTTTTAAATCCTTATTCAGAATGAAAAGATATTCATAGGATTTATGGTCAAAGTTTGGAAGATTTTTTGCAACCCTTTTTTCAAAACTGCTTAATTCATGATAGTTAATTAAGAAATCTTTGCAATAAGTCAATTTTTCATCAATGTTTTTCAACCTAAAAATATAATATTCTGATGAATTAAGGCATATTTTTTCAAGTTTTTCTCTAAAATGCTCCAATTGATTATGCATAATTATTTTGGATTAGTTTTGTTTTTTAAAAAATTACCTATTTATTGGCGCATTTCGAGGCATTTTGGTTTTAGATATTATTTCCGAAAATTCTCTGGCCATTTTTTCCAATTTTAGCCTTCTTTCAATTAATTCATTCAATGGAGTTATTGCAATCTCTTTTAATTTATAGTCATATTTTGCAAATAAATGATTGAATATTATTTCATATTTCATTGTTTTCTGGCTTATCATGCAGCCGTATTCGAAACTTTTTCTGTCTGAGCCTGCTGCTAATTTTTCAATACCTTGAGCAGTCCCGTAAAATTCCTGTGCGTCTTCTTTTAATGTGCTTGAAAAATTATGCGAAACATAAAAATATTTTTCCCCATTAAGCTCAGCCTCGTTTATTTTTAAATCAGAAAATAATCTTTGGATTTTTTCAGTGTAAGCAAATATTTTGTCTTTTTCTTCATAAAAATTGCTGTATACTGCTTTTATTCGCTCACCAAAAAGATTATTTATTTCTTTCATTACTTCTGACTCTAAGCCTGAATAAACGGGCTGCTCTTTCTTTTTGCCGATTAAATCCATTGATTCCTCGCAAGCTTTGATTTCATCATCTGAATAGATTACTTTTAAATCCTTATTTACCAATAAAAAGCTTAAATACCTGCAGGTTTCGCATTCAATACAATAATTATTTCCAGCTTTAATTGCTGAATTTTCAAGAAATTTTTCAAGCTGCCCAATCTGGTTATTCATAATGTTTTTGATTAATTTTTTAATTTAAAAAATTATGTATGATTTAATTATTTTCTTCATTAATCATTTTTTTAAATTTCTTTTAATCTTTTATCTTCAAAATATTCATTATTATCTTCTTCAGGAATAAGGATTTTCATGTTTAATTCTTCATTAACTTTTTGCATATCTTTTTCAAATTTTTCAACCAATTCTTTAGATACTATTATTGAATCATCAGTAAAAAAATTATTTTTTGGTTCAGCTTTTTTTTGAGGTGAATTATTTTTAGCCATATTAAAAAATGTCCCTTCAGGAATATTAGAAACTCGTGGCTTAGGCATTGTGTTCATTTCTTCAGGCCTTGTCGGAGGATATGCTGGATTATTTTTATAATAGCCTCCGCATCCGGGCATATGAGAATCAGGCATTGGTGGGCCTGAGGGAGGCATTGGAGGAAAAGATTTTTGCATGCTCTTTATTTTTCTTACTTCATTTGCCAATACTTCACCCAGTGATTTTATTCTTATCTCTTTGCTTTCCTTATTGCCTGAGACAAATAAATTATTGAAAACTATTTCGCATTTCAGGCTGCTTGCATTTATCAGGCACGAATAATCAAATTTTCCCTTATAATTTATTTCTTGGATTAATTGCTCCAGTTCTTTTTGCTCGCCGTAAAAATTAGAAATATCTTTTTTTAATTCGCTTTTCATTTCATAAGATATTATGTAATATTCTGTTCCATTAAATTTTGCTTGAATTGTTTTAATCCCTTTTATCATACTTTCAAGGTGATTGTATTTTTCATAGGAATTTATTTTAAAATATTTTATGGTTTTATTGATTGAGGTTTTTTCTTTATGCCCTAAAAGTTCTTGCAATTCATATTCGCATTCTTCTTTTTGACTGTTAAAATCAAGCTTTTTGGTTAAGTAATCTTTCGGCTCAGCTAGGCATATTATTCCATTATTCAATGAAAAAAATTCCGAATTATGCGCGTAGATTATTTTTAAATCATTGTCCAAAAAAGCATTCCAGCTTTTAGTCCTTCTTTTTAGCTGAGGATGATTATTTATTATTTCTAATTCAAATTCATCATTGATTGGAAAATAATTTTTTTTAAAATCATCAATTAATAAACATTCAGGATTAGTATTTTGTATATTTAATAAATAGCAGTCCCCTATTGGATTATTTGGCTTCATGAGGCTTGACTTAAATTGCTCCAATTGATTATGCATGATATTTTAGACTAATTCCATTTTTTAAAAAATTATTGATTATTAATATTTTTTTATGAATTCTTCTTTTGTTAATTCTATCTGCTCAATTATTTCAGCCAATAAGCCTCTGCCTATTTTTGTATTTGAATGTATTGGAACTATTGTAAATCTTCCGTCTAAATGCTTATAAAATCTGTGGCTTCCTTTTTGGCGAATATTGACAAAACCTTCTTTTTCTAAAAATACACATAACTCTTTTGCTGACAAAAGAGGAAGTTTCATTAAATTACCTCAACCTGCTGCAATCCTATAAATTTTATCTTATGAGAATTATCTTTAGGCCCTTTCATTTCAAGATATAGCTCAATTGCTTCTTTAACATTTTTTATTAATTCATCAATTGTTTCCTGACGATTATTGTCGCATATTGCTGAAACACCCGAACAATAACCCTGAACCC
>JAQVLH010000003.1 GCA_028704265.1 Candidatus Nanoarchaeia archaeon | reverse complement strand
TTTTCAATAATACAATCATTTCGGGTGAAATTTCATAATCTAAGCATTCTTTGGCATGCAAAAAAGTTACTTCAACACCTTTAATGTCATAGGTTAATGATTTGATTATTGCCTGATTAATGTCAGGTATTTCTTTAAAAAAAGCTCCTGTGCTTAGCAAAATATCCATTATAATAATTAACTTCCCAATTATTTAAATTAATATTTATTTTTTTACCAAGACTTGCATTTTGAATTAACATTTTCATCAGGATTGGCTAATATTTGATTTATTAAGCATTTTATGTCATTATAATATAAGACGTCGTCATCGTTGCTTTGCGGTCCATTAAAATAGAATCTTTTAGCTAAATCTTTCGCAATAGTGAATCCGCATTTTTCATAGAATTCGCTGTTTTTTCTAGCGCATAAGCCTAATCCTAAAATATTTTTTTCTTTAAGGTATTCAGTGATTGATTTCATCAGAGTTTTGCCGTAGCCTTTTCCCTTTTCTGCAGACACTATATCAGCAACTCCCATTAAGTTATACTTTTTTTTAAGAAAAATTATTTTGTCTGGCTTAAGCCTGCCGACTGAAACTATTTTACATTTATCATAAATTATAAAGAAAATATTATCTTTAACAAAATCCTTAGTTAATGGTTCATCCCAAGGAAAAGCAGTAGTTATAATTTTTGCAATCTCTTTGAAAAGCTCAGAACTAAGATTACTTCCTTTAATTATTTTAATATCAACCATAATGACAATAATTAATTATTAATTATAAAATCTCTCACTTTCTCTTTTACTCCTATTTAATATCTTTATTTGTTTTTTCTGTTCTGGGAGTCGTGAGAGCTTTTGGAAGAAAAAATGATTTATGAGATTTGTCAGACAGTGTCTGATGAATCTTATTTGAGAGTAATAAATTCATAAAAACATTTATATATAAGAATTATATAAGGTTTATATATGAGTGATGAAAAGATTGTTCCTATACAATTTCAGAAATCAATGGTTAATGAAATTGAAGATTACATTAATTCAGGATTATATTCTTCAAAGGCAGAGTTTGTCAGGGAAGCTGTAAGAATGAGAATAATTGAACTTAGAAAAGATTTATTCAGCCACAAAGTAAAAGAGATTAGAGAACTAAGCAAATCAAGAGGAGCAAATATTAAAACCCATTTTTTATCAAAAGATAAAAAAGAAGAAATTGCAGAAAGTTTTAGGAAAAAATTAAGCGCATAAATCTTTAGGGTCGGTGATCAAGATTTCGTTTTCGGCAAATTCAAAATCTTTTTTATTCCAGGTAATTAAAGCTTCGCATTTTTCTCTCTTTGCAACTACCAAATGCAAAGCATCTGAAAAGCCTTTATGATACCTTGAATTAATTTTATCCACTTCTTGAATATCTTTATTAATTATTTTAATTATTCTTATTTTTCCGCAATAAGTAAATGCATAATCTGTAAATTCTTCTTTAGTCAGTTTAGTTATTTTGCAAAATTCTTCAATAACTAGTTCTGAAATTATTAATTCATATTTTCCTTCAATCGCTTTTTTAAAAAACTCTAAAAAATAATAACTCATCAAATTATTCCTTCCTGATTCATCAAATATCATTGAAATAAACACGTTTGAGTCAACATAGCACATCATAGAATAGTCATAATAAAAATAAAATAAATCATTATTAAATAAATATTGGATAAAACTTCCTTTAATCTTTTTTTTAAAATCATTAAGAATATAAAAACAAAAAGGTTAACTAAAATATGATGAAAACAACTGAGAATAAGCCTGCTCCAAAGAAAATAACTGTTGCTATGGCGAACATATTTTTTAAGAAGTTCATGCAAAAAAATAAAAAAATAATGGACAAATTAGCAAAAATGTAAATATTCTTTAATATCTTTTATTTGATTTTCTGCTTCTGTAAAATAAAGGAAAATTTAAGATAATATTTAGTTATATTATTATTAATGATAAAACAAATTTATTTTGTTAATAAAAACAATAATAATTTATGTGGAATATTAAAAAAAATTAACCATAGCTCCCCTATTATTGTTTTGGTTCATGGATTTGCAGGAAATAAGGATGAAAATGGCTTGTTTTCTGAAGCTGAAGCTTATTTTTCTTCAAAAAATATTAACACTTTCAGGTTTGATTTTGAAGGAGTTGGTGAAAGCAAAGGAGATTTTATTTATTCTAATTTAGAAAGCCAAATTAAAGATTATAAATCTGCATTAAGTTTTGTGTCATCAAAATATACTCATGATAATATTTATGTTATTGGTTTTAGCTTGGGAGCTACTGTAAGTATTCTTGCAAATGATTCCAGAATTAAGGCTTATGTTTTATGGAGCTCTGCACTTTTTCCTAAAAATGATATGTTCCTCAGGTACAATACTCCTGAAATTAAAAGAGAGTTAACAGAAAAAGGTTTTATTGAAAAAGCAGGGCTTAAAGTTGGAAAAAATATTATTAATGATTTAGGAAGATATTCTTTAGATAATATAATGTTTTAAAAGTTAAAATAGTAATAAGAAAGATTTAAAATAAGAAAAATAATTTTTATAATAAAAAGCAAGTGTAGCCAAGTAGTAAGGCAAAAGGCTGCAACCCTTTGATCCCAGGTGCAAATCCTGGCACTTGCTACTTTTAATTTCTCTGCTTAAATTTTCTTATTTTATGCAATTCTTTTCCTTCAATAAAAGAATCAAATTCTTTAACAGCTTCTGAAATTGCTATGAATTCAGGTTCCATTTCTTTTGTTATATAAGGTTCTATACTATTAATAAAAGTATTTAGATCATCAAAAAATTTCTTGTCAGATGAATATTTTTTGAAATAATTACATCCCACATCTATTGCCCAAAATAAATTCTTTGAGTCATCAGAATATAATATTATTGGAGCCAATCTGCATTCAAGAGGTCTGCTTTCATAAATGCTGCAAGAAGAATTCTTAAGCTTCTGGCATAATCCTCCTTCAAAAAATGATGCGCTGCCTTTTTTTTCAATAGGAAGCTCATATTTTAATCTTTGCGCTTCATCAGACATAAGCCAGTGAAATTTCTGTTCCCTTGAACATAATACTCCACAAGTTTCGCAAAGAGTTTTATCTTTAAAGATATTATTTTCTTTAATTTGCATATAAAGTTTGTTCAGATTCATGGCTTAAAAATTACAATTTTTTGTTTTTATAGTTTTCTATTATCATATTGAAAACATTGAGTACTTTCTTAAGATCATCTTTTTGTATGCCAAATGTTGAAATCTTAATGAATTTTGTCACTCCATGCTTAACTCCAACAATACCATTTTCTTTAAGCTTTTCGTACAAAAATCCTCTTTTTTTAGGATGCACATTTGATATTTCATAAAAAATATCTGTTTTAAAATACATTAAATCATGATTATGTGGTTTTTGCCCTTGCTGAACAAGCCCTAATTTTTCCATTTCTTTAGAGAACCATCTTGCTTTTTCAACTTCGTTTGACCAATCCTGCACTCTTTTGTAAACTTCAGGAAAAGATGCCATTAATGTTATTATAGGCGCTCCTCTTACTGAACATCCTAAACATCCTATCTCTTTTTTTTCATGACCATTGACTTTTTCAGTCATTTTATTTTCCCATTTTTTATCAAATCCTAATACTCCAATCGGGCCTGATGAAGCCATGCTTTTGTGACCGCTGCCAATTATAAAATCCGCTCCTAACTCCTTCATATTTATAGGCATTCTTCCTATTGCATACGCCCCATTTATTATGAAAGGAATATTATATTTTTTTGCTATTTCAGCTAATCTTTTTGCATCAGACAGATTACCATATGTTCCATCAGGATAAGTTAAAAAAATTAATGAAGGATTATACTGTTCTATTAAAGGAACATAGTCTTTGACATTAATCATTTTCGTATCTTTTCCGTCATTTTTTACCAATATTTCTTTAAGCCCTGTAGATTGAATTGCAGCATCTGTAGAGTAATGCCTATTTTCATCAAGAATAATAATATCTCCCGGCTTTGTAAGTGCCCTGAATATTCTCTCTTTGCCTTCTCTTGCCCCATGAGTTATCCTGACAAAATCTGCACCTATAAATTCAGGAAGATCCTTTTCAAGAAAATGTTTTATCGGAGGATTCTCAATTTGCTCAACAGTACCTTTGCAGAAATCACAGACTGAATACCCATCCCCAAATTCAACAAGTGCCTTCTCGGCGTTTGAAGTTAATTTTCCTGCAGTCTGCAATGGATTAATATTAATTTTTCCCCTGTTATACCTTCTAATATTAGAATACCTATTTTCCAAATCCAAAAAAAAATTTTGTTTGCTTGAATCCATCAAATATATAAAGACTATTCTTTCTTTTTATATTTTATGTTTAAAAATATTGGGCCTTTTACTTCTATTTTCTTGTGCAAGCCTAGCAGATAATTTTTGAAATCTTCAGACATTGTAAGGTTAATATTTGAAAGGCTTTTGACTAACTTTACTGAATATTCTTTTTCTTTTTCTATCAGTGAATCCTTTTCAATTTGAGCCCCTAATGATAGAGATATAAGATGAAGATAGTTGTCAAAGCTTTCATGAGGTCCATTTTCTTCCTGAAATAATATGTTTCCATCTTCAATGTATAGCTCATTAAATGTTGCAGGTCCGACCAATTTTTTATCTAATTCATTTTCATATATAATTACAGAAATTTTATCATCTTCATATGCATTGAAAGAACATGGAGATTTTTCATTCTTAAATTTTCTTACAGTCTGTTCTATTTTTTCACTCAACAAGTTTCCTAATTCAGTTTTAGGCATTAATTTTTTTTGAAGCAAATTTTTAAGCTCATTTATATCATAAACTATTTTTGAAAATTGCGGAAATATCAAATCCCTTATATCATGAGACTGCTGCAGGACCATAAGTAACCTTTCAACACCAAATCCTGCATTAAAAACAGGATAAGAAATGTTAAAATTTGCAAGAGATATTGGAGAATACATTCCTATATCACCTATTTCAAGCCAGTTATCTTTCCATTTTATAAAAAGCTCTTTTTCCATACCATTAGCATAATATTTTGATGTTGCCTTTTTTGTTATAAAATTAACTTCTTCAAATCCGAATGCTTTTAAAACTTCTTTTATTATTTTTTCTCCAGCCTCTAAAGACATGTTAGGATCTATTATAACACATGAAACTGAATGATGAACCCTTAAATGTCTCTCATCTTCTTTTTGCTCATTCCTGTATCTTGGACCTACAGAAAAAAGAGCAATGGGATATTTAGGATTTTTTTTAACCATTGCTTCAAGGGTGTGATACCAAGTTCCTGTCATATGGCTTCTGAAAGTTATGTTTGTAGGCAAAGGTTGTAAGCTTTTAAATTCTGACAACACTTTTTCAATAATTTCAGTTGCTTGAGAAGTGTTACATTCAAAACAGTCTATAAGAGCTTCAACAAAATCATCCCCTTCTATTTTTCCTTTCTTGTAGCTTTTAAGGACTGATTTTAACTTTTTTTCATCAAATTCTTTCCCAAGTATTTTTGTTATTTCTTTTGCTTTTTCTTTGCTTAATCCTATATTTGGACGTGGAAGTTTTGCAACAAAAAAAGCTCTATCAAGTATTGCAGGAGATTCAGGACCGTATTCCTTATATACATCTTCAGTGCTTATTAGAGTCTTATTCTCAGTTTCTATAAATCCATAATTACTGAATATTTTTCTGCATTTTTGGATAAGATCTCTAAATTCAGTCAGTTTTCCTTCTTTTTTTAATGAAATTTCAGTGTTTTTAGGTATTAAATTTGCTGTATCAAGCCAAGTTTTTTCAAAATTTTTAACACTTTCTTTTTTAATTTCATCTATTTCAAAAATTACCATTCAAATCACTTATAACAAATATAAAAATAATGGGGTTGTATTTAAAAAACTTTATAATAAGTTGATTTTATAAAAATCATTTAATATTATTTTAATCATTTTTTATTATATTTAGAAAGTAGTTTAGTGCTTTTAGTGGCTTGTTTGGTTTGTATTTCTGATTTAATAAAAAAATCATTAAATAGATAAATATATTAATGAATAAACAAATTTATATTTATGGATTATTCACAATTTGTTGGAATAGTTAGAGAAAGAAATAGACCTTCTGGAGGAATAAAAACAGTTCAGGAAGTTGCAGTTAATGCTTTTATTAATAGTTCAAAAAAAATATTGGAAATTGGTTCAAATACAGGTTTTACGAGTGTTAATATGTCTTTATTAACCGGATGTAAATGTATAGGTATTGATATAAACAAAAATTCTGTCAAAGAAGCAAGAAGATATGCAAAAATCAATGGAGTGAACAAATTAGTAAAATTTTCAGTATATAATGCAGAAAAATTGCCTTACAAAAAAGAAAGTTTTGATTGTGTATGGTGTAGTAATGTTACCTCATTTATAAAAAATAAAGAAAAAGCAATTAAAGAATATATTAGAGTACTAAAAAAAAATGGTATTTTAATAGTGGTGCCTATTTATTATATAAAAAAACCTTCAAATCAAATAGTTAAAAAAATATCACAAGCATTGAATTCAGAAATTAAAATTTGGAGTAAATCTTTTTGGTTAAAACTTTTTGAAGAAATAAGTTTAAAACAAGATACTCCTTTGCAACTATTTTATTCAAAAGACTTTAAATACTTAAATAGAGAAAAATATATAGAAGAATATGCATCAAATATTATTGAAAAAGAACATATACAAAAATATGATTCTAAAAAAATAAAAGAAGTAAAAGATAAAATAATTTATTTTATGGAATTATTTAATCAAAATTTAAAATACGCAGGATATTCCATTTTACTTTACCAAAAAAGAGTTGAAAAAGAAGAAATTGAACTGTTTCTAACAAAAAAAAATGAATATGATTAAACCTGCTCATTTGAAAATTGGAGATAATATAGGAATTGTAAGTCCTTCTTCCACAATTAAAGATTTTAATAGAAGATTTAACAGAGGAATATTAGCTTTAAAAAAAATGGGATTAAATCCTATTATAGGAAAAAATGCAAAGAAAAAAAATGGATATACTTCAGGAACACCTGAAGAAAGAGCAAGTGATATAAACTATTTTTTTAAAGACAAAACAATTAAAGCAATAATATGTTCAACAGGAGGAAATAATTCTAATTCAATTATTTCTTTATTAGATTATAACTTAATAAAAAAAAATCCCAAAATTTTTTGTGGATTTAGTGACATTACAGCTATAAACATTGCTATTTTTAAAAAAACAAAGATGGTTACTTTTAATGGACCTACTGTCTTACCTACTTTTGGAGAATTTAATATACATAAATTTTCAGTTAAATGGTTTAAAAAGGTATTATTCAAAAATAAAATAATTGGTAATATAAATTATCCAAAAAAATTTACAGATGAATTTTTATTGTGGGATAAAGAAGATAATAGGGAACGAAAAACAAAAATTTCAAAAAAACCTAAATTTTTATTGTCAAAAAATGTTAAAGGAATATTAATTGGAGGTAATTTATCTACCTTATGCTTATTAGGAGGAACAAAATTTTTTCCGAATTTTAAAAATTCAATATTATTTTTAGAAGAAGATAGTAAAAATATTTCAGAAATTGAGGCTAAGTTAGTTTATTTAGAACAATTAGAAGTATTTAAAAAAATTAAAGGTTTATTGTTTGGTAGAGGTTCAATAATTGATTCAGAGCATAATAAAAAAATATTTTATGATATTTTAATAAATTTTGGTAAAAAATATAATATTGCAATTATTGTTGATGTTGATTGTGGCCATACTTCTCCCTTAATTACTTTCCCTTTAGGTATACACATTTTTTTGAATGGAGATAAAAAACAAATAAGTTTTTTAGATTCTGCAGTTTATTAAATTATATTTTAATAATTATATTATATTCAATAAATTTTAATTTAAAAAGTTACAAATACAGATAATTTTTTAAATAAAATTTTATTAATAGTTAATATGACAATTATAGAAGGATGTTTATTAGAAGGAGTAGATTATGCAGGTAAAACTTCAATTGCAAAAAAATTAATTGAAAAATTAAAAAAAGAAAATGTGAGAGTTAAGTACAATAAAGATTACATTTCAGATAATTATTTTTCAAAAAAACTTATTTCTAAAGGAGATAAATTAATTGCCCCAGATATTTCTCAAGATTTATTTTATATTATAACAAAAATAATAGATATAAACAATTATAAAATAAATAAAAAAGAATTTATAATTCAAGATAGGTACTTATTATCTACATTAAATCATTTTTCTTTTTTTTATTTGAATAAAAATAGGGATATTTTTAAAATTTATGACAAAGGAATTCATTTTAAAAAAAATATTTATTTAACATCAACGTTATCAACTAAAATAGAACGATTTAAAAAAAATAAACCCACTGATTCTTTTGATATTTATTTATCTAATAATTTAGATATGTTCCAAGAATATGACAATTTTTGTTTGAGCAATGTTCCCAAAAGTGAAGATTGGAAAATAATACAAACTGATAATTTATCTATTGAATCATTAGTAAATATTATAATTCATTTTATAAAAAATTAATTTATAAACTTAAAAATATTATTGGTTTCTTTTTCTAAATTTTTTATACTTTTTAATAATAATTTAATTTTTTCAGGTTCATAATAATCACATAATATACCCAATGCTGAAAATTCTATTGCTAAAATTATACAAACTTCTTTTATGTAATTTTTAATTTTAGAATAAATTAAAGGATTAAATTTTTTGTATGAATTAATAAATGAAACAGCATGTTCTTTGTTATATTCATTAGGGATATCTTCATAATTAGATGTTAATTTCCCAAATTTAAGATAAGAAAATCTTATTAATCCTTCTGCAATATCATGAACCGGATTATCAAAACAAAAATTATCAAAATCAATTAATGCAATAATATCTTTTTTTTTTGAAAAAATTAAGTTAAATGGGTTATAATCTCCATGTATAGGTAAAGTTAAATTAAAATATCCTTTTTTAATTACTTTATTTTTATTAATCAATAAAATATTTTGTGAAAAAATTAGATATTCCTTAAAATATTTATTATTTTTAAATTTATTTGAAAAATAATTAGCAGCAAGATTAAGCATTTTTTCAGCAGAATCAAATACATTTTCCGTTTTAAAAGAAATACAATTTTTTTTATATTTATAAGATAATTTATGAAATTTACCTAAAAATATTCCTGCATTTTTTGATTCTTGTACAGATTTAGTCCATGATTCACCTTCAATAAAATTACTTAAAAAATAGTATTTTTTATTAAACGAAGAAAAAAACTCTTTTTTTAAAGATTTCATAATATTTACAACTTTAAAATTATGATTATGTAAAAAATTAATAAAATTTAATTCTGATTCAATAAATTTTTTGTTTGAGCAATACCATGGAAATTCTTTTAAAAAAAATATTTTATTTTTTACTCTAATTAAAACTTTTCTTGAAGTATTTGTTCTTTGATTTAAATCCATAACAGTTTTATTTAATGAAAAAAATGGAATTATAGACCAATTTTTTATATCATATTGTATTAATATGTATTCAATTATTTTATCCGGGATAAGTTCAAAAAAAATATCTTTAGGTTTGGATTTTACTGACATTATTGTACCTCATTTATTATATCAGATGCAATTTCTTTAAATATATTATCAATATTTTTTGAAAACATTTTTTGTTTACTTAAAACTGATTTTTCTAAATTAATATTAAAAGGAATTTGTATAATTTTAAAAGGAAATTCTTTTTTAGTAATATTTTCTCCGAAAATTTGATGTTTTTTTTTACAATTTAAACATTCAAAATAAGCCATATTTTCAATAATTTCTAGGATAGGTATATTAATATGTTTTAATAAAGTTAATCCGCGCTTTAAATTTTCTTTTGATAAAAAATGAGGTATTGTAATTAAAATAACCTTACCAGGATAATTTGTAAATAAATATCTATGAAATTCTCCAAATCCAGGGGGCATATCAACAATTATTATATCTGAAATTTTAAATAATTCTTCATTCAAAAACTGATTAATTGCTCCTTCTAAATATTTTCCAGTCAAAAAAGAAATTTCATTTGGAGATTTTATAAAACCTATAGAAGATATATTTAAACCATTTTTTTTAAATGGAATTATATAAAAATTTTTCATTTTTAATTTATTCTTATAATTTTTTTCCAATAATAGGGGTATACTTGGGCCAGCGAAGTCCATATCAAGAAGAGTTACTTTTTTGTGTATTTTTTTAAGATAGAATGCTAAATTAATACTTATTGTGGATTTCCCAACTCCTCCTTTAGTACTATAAACATAAATTATTTTTTTATCCATGATATTTTAATATCTCCCCTTCAGTTATACCTTTTTTTATTTTGATTATTTTATTATTTTCAATATATATTTTAATTGGATCTTTAAATAAGAATTGTTCTTTCATAACATTTGTATATGCTCCAGTATTTAACACCAAAATATTATCTTTTTCATGTAATTTATTTCCAGTGTATTTAGATATTATAGTTCCCATTGTATCTGAAATAATATTTTTGTGTAAATTTTTCATATTTTTTTCACAGGGAACAATAAAAAAATTGTATCCTAATGCAGGAATGAGATAATTTGTTCCAATATTTATAAATTTCCAAGAGTTATTTTCAGTTACAATTTTTGATAAAATCATAGAACTATCTGAAACAATATATCTTCCTAATTCCAAAATTAATTCAATATTTTTATCAAATAAATTATTTAATAAATGAACAAATTTAGTGAAATTATCTTCAAGTTTCTTTTCAGAATTGAATAATATTCTAGGAGCAAATCCTCCACCAAAATCAACATATTCAATTTTAAGATTATATTTTTTAATCATTTGTTTAATAAAGTTATTTAGCTTATTTATTGCAAAATAATAATCATTTAAATTTGTTTTATTTGAAAAAATATGAAAACTAAATCCATTTATATTAATATTAGTATTTTTAGTTTTAATAATTATTTTTTCAGCTTCAGTTAAACTTAATCCAATATTAGAGTATTTTGCATTAATTTTAAGATTTTTTCCTAAATATTTACTAGATATTCTTAATCCAACATTAATCTTTTTAAATTTAGAGTCAAGTATATTATTAAATTCTGTTTCAGAAGACAATATTAATCTAATTTTATTATACAAAACTTTCATCAAAATCTCTTTTGTTCTACCAACTCCATTAAATATAATTTTATCATTTGAAAAATTTGAATTTTTTGATATAAATAATTCTAAGTTTGAACCTACTGCCACACCATCTCCATATGTTTTTATAGTTTGTAAAATTTTTTTTAAATAACATGCTTTTAAGCAATAGTATATTTTTAAATTAGATTTTTCTTTTTTGATTATATTTTTAAGAACATTGATATTATCTTTTATTCTATCTAAAATTATAATATCAACAGGAGTTCCAAAAGATAATAATTTTTTGTAATTTATATTTTTAATATAAATTTCATTATTTTTATAAGTTAAATAATTAGGTAAGTTCATTGTATTTAAAATTATTAATTTAATGATTAATAAATATTTATATAAATTTAAACAACACTAGTTATATAAATGACTTTACAAAAAATTTATCCAAATATTGATGTAATATTAAGGAATCATATCTATATGAGTTCTTGGAAACTGACATACCAACCAAATTGTAGGCATTTTTAATAAACCTTGTAAAAATCTTTCCCAACCTAATCCAAATCCAGAAGTTGTTATATAATCGGTATATTTTCTGCTCTGAAGATAAGGCAAATAATCATATTTAGGTAGATTAAATATTTCAGCTTTTTTCTCCAAATCTTTAATATTTCCAACTCTTTCTCTACTTCCTATAAACTCCCTATAACCTAACCATATAAAATCTGAATTATTTGCTACTGAAGGTTTTGAATCTTTAATTTCCGCATGATAAAATGGAACCTCAAACAAAGGAAACTTACTTATACATAACATTTTATTTAATTTTCTTGTTATAAAAACTTCTTCCCATGCACCAAAATGCTTTAATGAAAATTCATCATATTTTTTGTTTCCTGTTTCATTCTTTAATATTTTTAATACTTCCTTAAAATCTATTTCTTTTATCTCAAAATTTTTTACAAATTCCTCTAATTCCATAATTCCTTCTGTTCCTATAAAAAATGAAATATCTTCTTTATTATTTTCTAATAATAATTTTAAAATATCCAAAAATAACTCTTTAATGATTTTGATGTTTTGTTTTTGATTTATTTTTCCTTCATATTCTATATGGTGAAATTCAGATAAATGATGTGCATCAGATTGTTCTTTTCTAAAAGAGTTATAAATAGAATAAACTTGACTAATTTCTTTTTGCATTAATGCAAGTTCTAAATATATTTGAGAAGACTCAGATAAAAACACAGGTTTTTTTAGATTAAACCATTTTAATTTAATTGGAGAAGTATCTGTAGTATAATTAATCACTTCTTTTCCATATACTGCACCAGGTGAAGAAATCATTCTTGTTGTCAAAGGTAATATAGTAAATAATGCACCTAATGTATCAAAATAATTATTAGTTGCTTTATTTATAGTATGATTAATTCTAGCTATTTTAGGCCAAATTTCTGAAAATTTTAATGAATTTGTCCATTCAATTAACATTTTTTTAGTTAATTTATAATTATTAATATTTTTTATAGGTTTAAACAATTTATTACCTATATAAGAAATAGTCCCATCTTTTTCTGCATTATATGGCCCAAACATATCTTAAATTAAAATTTATTTAATTAAATACTTTTTTAATTCATTTCTTTAATATTTCCAATAATTCATCAAATTTGTTTAATGTGTAATCCGGTTCTTCTTCATTACTTTCAGGCTTTTCTTTTAAGAAGTAACCATAGTGGTTGAAGGCTGTTTTCATTCCTGCAGCTTTTGCACCTTTAATGTCTTTTTCTAAATTGTCTCCGACGAATAATACCTCTTCTGGCTTTAATTTTAATTGCTTTAATACCTTTGATTTATTTTAATAACAAACATAATTTTTAAAAAAAAATAATTGAACAATTACAAAGTTATTTAAATTAAAATACATATTAAAATAACATGGTTAAATTTTGTGAATGCGGAGGAATGTTAAGGGAGAAAAAAGATAAAGAATCTAATGAATTAGAATTAATTTGTAAATGCGGAAAAACATATGAATTTAAAAAAACTGAAAAAAATCCGATAAATCAAAAAAAAATAAATCAAAAATTAAATTATAATAAAACAATTATTATAGACCAAGATACGCATTTAGAAACGCTCCTTGTAATTCCTTGCCCTAATTGCGGATATGATAAAGGTTATACTTATGAATTACCTCCTTTATATGGAGATGAAGATAATTTAAATAGGTATAAATGTGGAAAATGTAAAACCACATATTCTGATGATGCAAAAATAGGATAAAACAATACTTATTAAAAATTTAATTTAAATATTGTGTTTTATCAATCAAATTAGTTTGTTTAAATGCACTTTTTCTTCTTAAACATGTTAAACAAATTCCACAATGAATTTTATTATTTGTATAACAACTTCTTGTTCGTTCAATAGGAAAATTTAATTTTTCTGCATATTTAATTATATCCTTTTTACCCCAATTAAGATTAAAACTTTTGTCAATAAATGGGCAAATTATTTGCCAACTCCAATCATTTGTATTTTCAATTATACTTATCATTGATGCCAATATTGAATTATAAGTACAATGAGGAAAAGGATCTTCTTTATTAGTGCCAGTAAAAATAGTTTTAACATTTTTATTTAAAGAAATTGCATACTGAACGGCAATACTTTGCATCATTGGATCCCTTAAAGGATGGCCTTTTTTTTTCATATATTTAATTAAATTGTCTTTAAAATCATTAAGAGGGATATTAACACTAACTTTTTTTGGCATATTATAATTTTTATATCTTTTTTTAAAATAATTAGAAAAATAATCAACTGATTTTTCTTCAAATTTTAAATTTCTTTGCCCCCTTCTAATGAATAAAGGATATAATTTGTATCCTTTTTTTAATAACATCAAAGTAAGAACTGCAGAATCCATGCCCCCAGAAATTATTATTACTCCTTTTTTATTATTAGGTTCTTTAGTTACAAAATTTCTTTTTTTAATTAATATTTTTTCATAATCATTCATTAAAATCACATTTTTTTATTTCCTTTAAAAATTTTCCAAGTTCAGTTAGACACATATATTTTTGATTATTTAAATTTATAATTTTAATTAAATTTTTTTCATTTAAAGTTTTAATATGATACAATATAAGATTTTTTTTCTTGATTATTTCATAGTCATTGATTTTTTTGCTAAATATTTTTTGAGTTAAATCCGATAATGACATATTATTATTATCTAAATTAAACAATATTTTATACTCCATTTTTTTTAAATTTATTAAGGGATTTAAATTAAAAGGTTTAATTTCAGTAATACTTAAAACTCCTTTTGAATTAACTTTCATTTTAGAATCAAATATTGAATATTGTTTAGGAACAACATAAATCAATTTGCAATTAAAAAATTGTGAAACAACAACTGCAGCAAGCACTAATATTTTTGATCCTGTTGAAACATTTATACTTATTTCATCGAAATTTTTACAATTAGATTCAATTACTTTTTTTAGTGTAAATAAACAATTTTCATAATCATGATAATTTACACTAATTACTTCAGAATCTACAAGAAATTTTGTTTTTTTGATTAATGATTCAGATAATTCTTTGCTTTTTTTTATTATATCACTATATTGTTTATCTTTAATCAAATTTTCTTCTTGTTGAATTATTATGATTTTTTGAGGATGATAAGTTTTTATCGGGTATATGAGTCTATCCCATTCTAAACCCATAAGAATTATATGCAATATTTTCATAAATATTATAAAAATTACTTATATAAAAAACTTCTATATAAAAAAAATTGTTAAAAGAATAAATTTTTATACAAAGAGAAAAAAATTATAAAAAAGTAATTTAAACAACAATATTATAAGTTTAGAATATGATACAATTATCATTCATTACAACAAACACTTATAAACTCAATGAAGCTAAATCAATTTTTCAGCCAATAGGCATTGAAATAGTAGGAGAGAACATAAAACTTATTGAACCCAATGATTTATCTCAAGAAGAAATAACTATTTTTAAAGCAAAACAAGCTTTTGAAAAAATTAAGAAACCTTTGATTGTTGATGACACTAACATATATTTTTCAGATTATGACGATTTTCCTGGAATTTATACAAAAAAGATAATACAAAGTGTTGGAATTGAAGGAATAAAAAAACTTTTAATAGACAAATCAAAAAATGCATATTTTAAAACAATTATTGTATATATTGATTCAAAAGGACATAAAATATATGAAGGAATTTGCAAAGGTGCCCTTAAATTAAACACTGAAATAAAAATAAAAGACCAGACTGCACAGTTTAGTTCTTTTTTTATTCCTGAAGGACATTCAAAAACAATGTCAGAGTTTTCAGATGAAGATTTAAAAAATGTTTCTCATAGATATAAAGCATTAAAATTATTTTTTAATGATTTGAATAATAGGGTGATTACATGCAAATAATTAAAAGCGAAAGTATTGGAAATGCATGGAAGGATGCATTAAAACTTATTAAATATAAAGGCAATTCAGTTTATGATGGAGAAATTAAACTTAAAGAAATTATTAATTTAATATTTGAAATTGAAAATCCTTTAGAAAATGATGAAATCATTAAAAAATTTGGAGATGAAGCAATGATTAAATTTATGTTTTCAAATTTCTTAGAACAAGAACCTGTTTTAAATTGGGGATACAGTTATGGTCAAAGAATTTTTAATTTTGAAAATATTGACCAGCTTGAAGATATAAAACAAAAATTGAAAAAAAATACAGAAAGTAAATCAGCAACTCTTTGTTTAATGAATCCCCCTAAAGATAAAAATCATAGCCCCTGCATTAATGTTTTAGATTTTAAAATTAGAGATGGGCATTTAATTTTAACTGCATTTTTTAGAAGCCAAGATATTGGTAAAAAATTTTATGCAGATGCTTTATGTATTACACATTTAGGGAAGATGATTACAAAAGAATTTGAAAATATCCCCATTAAATTAGTGATGAATATTGTTTCAGCACACATATATGAACCTGATTTAAAGAGAGTTAATGAAATAATTGGTGAATGACATGCCTAATCATCCTGATGAATTATTATTAAAACAAGTGGAAGATATTCTTATTAAACAAAGAGGTTACATTAGTAGAAAACCTGAAGAAAATGAACCTGTTATTTTTTTAGCCACAGGAGGACTTGACTCAACAATTATCCAATACATTATTTTAAAAGAATGGAAAGTGAAAATATACCCTTTATTTATAAAGAGGGGAGCTAAAGCATCAGAATATGAAGAAATTTCTTTTGATTTTTTTTGTGAATTCTTTTCAAAAGAATTTCCAGGCAAATATATTAATCCATTAAAAATTAATGTTGAAATTCCGCCAAAACAAATTAAGGAAAATTTTTCAAAATTGGATTTAATACGACAAGGTTATCCTATGAGAAATTCAATATTAGAATCATTAGGAGTATCTTATGCAGTTTCTTTAAAATTAAAAAATGATATTGATATAAAAGAAATATATACAGGAATAATAAGTGATGATTTTTCATTTAAGCCAAATAGGATATTATCATTATATATGATGACTCTTTTAAGTGGAGTTAACACTGGAAATTGGAATTTGTCTGTAACAAGCCCAGTTTTAGATAAATATTTAGATGTTTCACGTTTTCACACAAAAGTTGATATTATAAAATATGCAATAAAACATAAAATACCTTTAGAAAAAACAAGAAGCTGCACTAATGGGAGTGAAATGCCTGATGGAGATTGTTGCCAATGCATAACTAGACAATATGCATTTATTAAAGCAGGAATTAAGGATCCTTTAAATTATACAAAAAAATTATCTGAAAATGAAATTATCAAATTAAAAAATAGTTTTCTTGAAATTGAGAAGAAAAATTTATCAGGAGAATCGGAAGAGTATTTAAGGAATTATTAAAAGGTTACAATTTGACAAACATTATGGTTGGGGGAGTGAAAGGTGTTGGAAAATCAACATTAATTAATGAAGTTTTGACTATATATAAATTAAATATTTTTGTATTTAAAGGAGGTGAAATTATGAGAAATTATTTAAATTTGCCCAATTTTGATGATTTTTCTTCAGTTTCTCCTGAATTGAAAAAAAAAGCCGAAAAAAATATGATTAACATTGAAAAAAACCTTTATAAAAATAAAATATCTTTTATAAGTGATATTCATTATTCAATAGAATTAAATTCAAGATATGTTTCAACATTAAATAAATATAATCAATTATCAGATTATTGTGTAATTGTGGTTGCACAACCTGAAGATATTTTAGAATTCAGAAAAAATGATAAAAAAATCAGATCTTTAAATTTAGAAAAAATAATAAAAAATCAAAAATTTGAATTGTCTATTATTGAAAGCTTTTGTGAAAAATTTAAAAAAGAACTTGTTATTATAAATAATGGATACAATTCAAAAAAAGATAACGCTATTTTAGAATTGTATGAAATAATTAAAAAAATTTGAAGTGGTTTGAATGACAAAAAAAGTGTATTTTATAACAAAAAACAAATATAAATTAAAAGCAATGCAAGAAAGTTTAGGCAGATATGATATATCAGTTGAAAATATAGCTATTGAAACTCCTGAAATTCAGTCAACAGATTGCGAAGAAGTTGCTAAATTTAGTGCAAAATATATTGCTGAAAAACTAGGCAAACCTGTTCTTAAAGCAGATGCAGGATTATTTATTCAATCCTTAGGTGATTTGCCTGGAGTTTATACTAGTGACTTTCAGAAAAAACTTGGAGCTAAAAAAGTTTTGAAATTAATGGAAGATGAAGAAAATAGGGATGCTAGAATAGTTTATTCCCTTGCTTATTGCGAACCTGGAAAAGAACCTATTTCATTTAAAACCGGCAGTGATGGAACTATTTCCCACAATATTCAAGGAGAAGAGGGAATGCTAATAGATTTTTTATTTGTACCTAAAGACTATAATGAAACTCTTGGAGTTATTAAAAGCAAAAA
>JAQVLH010000107.1 GCA_028704265.1 Candidatus Nanoarchaeia archaeon | reverse complement strand
ATTTTTAAATAAAGTGATTTAACTAATATTTATGGATAAATTCATCAAGAAAATTAAAGTTAATGAATTAAAAGACGGAATAATAGTTAATGATGTATTCTTTGTTAAGTTCAAAAAAGGAATGAAAGCCTACAAGAACGGCTATTTTTTTGAATTAACCTTATCAGATAATAGTGGAGCAAATATTGATTATAAATACTGGGGACCTGGTGATGAATTAAGTGTTAAATCCTTGTATGATTCAATATCTGCTGATTCAATAGTTAATATTCAAGCTCCTGCTAAAATTTCTACTTATAATAATAAATTAGAATTAGGTTCTAATGATAAAAATAGCATTAGAGTTCTAAAAGAAGGAGAATATGAGATTTCTGATTTTATAAGAAAAAGCAGCAAAAACATAGAATCAATGATGGATGAAGTATTAAAATTCATAGCTTTAGTTGAGGACATTAATATCAAAAAATTGCTTGATTCATTATTTGGAAATCCTGTTTTTCAAAACAAATTCAAAAATCATCCTGGAGCAATAGAAATTCATCATGGATGGGTTGGCGGATTAATGGAACACACTTTAGAAGTTGCAAAATATTGCAAAGCTTCATGGGAAATTTATCCAAAATTAAACAAGGATTTACTTATAGCAGGAGCATTAATGCATGACTTAGGCAAAATGGAAGAATTAACAACCACAACAAGGATAAAAGGAACAGTTACAGGACAATTAGTTGGTCATTTAATTCTTGGAGCAATATTTGTTTCCAACAAGTGCGATGAATTAAGTATTAATGGCGATTTGAAATCCAAATTATTACATATTATTTCAAGTCATCATGGCAAGTTAGAATATGGCGCACCTAAAGAACCAATGTTTCCTGAAGCAGTGGTTATTTATTACGCTGACGAATTAAGCTCAAAAATTAGTGAAATGATTGAATTTGTTGACAGTTCAAAGGAATCAACTGAAGATGATTTCATGTTCCATAAAAGAAGTTTGAAAAACATTTTTTTAAAATGAATTAATAATTTTATTAATTTCTTTATTTAATTTTTTATTAATTTTTATAATATGATTTAAAATTTTATTATTTTTATTAAAATCTTCTATTCTGTCATCTTTTATTAAATCAGTATTATATTTTATATGCATTAAATTATTTCTTAAAAAATTTATTTTTCCTTGAAAATCATTATTATTTATTATTAAATATTCTGAATCTATTAATTGATTTTCTCTACAAAATTTTAAAAGTTCTATAAAACCAGTATCTTCAATTTTTTCCACTTTTTTTCCAGATTTTTTATAAATATTATTAAGATAATCTTTTTCTTTTCCAATAATCTTTATATATTCCCTTAATAAGCTTTCAAATTCAATGAATTTAAAATAAGGATAAATATATGCTTGTTTTCTATTATAATCAACAAAATGCATTAAGCCTATTATTTTTTTGTTATTTATTATAAATTTTACTTTTTCATCTTTTGAAAAAAAATCAATTAAATTATCATTATAAATAAAACAATCAGCATTATCAATTATTTCATCTTTATTAATAAGTCTGAAAGATTTTTTATTATATTCCCATATTTCTAATTTATCTTTAAGAGGAAGAGAATCTATTTTTCTATCCTTACAAAATTGTTCTCTTTCTTCATCACTTTCAAAAGACTCATAGTATTTTATTTCAGTAGTCATAATTTCTTTAATACTAGATATTTTTTTGATTCCTTCTTCAAAATTATCTAATTTTAATAAATTATCATCAAATTCATACATATTATCACCTATTTTTTATTCCATATTTTTGTTAATAAATTAAAAAATTCTTTTCTTAAATCATCAAAGTAATAAACCAAATCTTGACCTACACTTCTTGGATTTTCTCTTATCTCATTTACATTATGTTTTTTTTCTAGTTTATTTTTAATTTCATTAATTTTTTCTTTTTGTATTCCTTTTTTTATCAATTCTTTTTCAAGAGCTGAAACATGTTTTACCAATTCTTGCATCATTTTTTATCACCTTTTTTTTCAAATTCTATAGTTTTGAGCATCATTTCATTTTTCATTATATACCTTTGTAAACAATTTAATTCCTCTTTAAATTTATTTAGTCTTTGTAACTTCTTAGGATTATTATTTTTAATTACTGATAACTTTTTAATTTCGTTTTCTATTAAATATCTTTTATCATGAAGATTTTTAATTTCTTCTATTTTTATTTTAAAATTTTCTTTATCTTGTTCATTTTTTCCTTTTAAAATAAAACATTCGCAATTAAGGAAATCTAATTTTTCGCAATTATTTATGATTATTTGGGGATTATCATAAGCCTTATTCAAGTAATCTATTACTTTTTTAATTTTTTCTCCTATAAATCTTGAAATATCATCTAGTAATATTAATTTAACAGTATTAGAGTTCTCTCCTTTAATTTTTATTTCAGACTCATTTATTTTTAATTCAACTTCGCTATTTTCCATAAAAATGCTCGGATGGCTTTCATAATTAAGTATATGTGAAATGCATCTATGAATAGTTGACTTACCTGAAGAATTAGGACCAATTATCATACTAATCCCTTTAGGAAATTTTGCGCTAAAATTATTAATAGGGCCGACGTTTTTTAGTTCCAAGCTTTGAATGGAAAAGCCGAAATACCTTGCATTGTTCATTTCCTCCAAGGTTTTGAGAATGTTTTCAGGATCTCCTTCACTTAAAAGCATGCTTTTAAGCATATTATCTACCAATCCTGAGATGTTTATTCCTCGCGCTTTAGCCAGTTCAACTAGACCACTGTCAAGTGTTAGTAAAGTATTCTTTTTCATAATACATATGTGGCATATGTAATATATAAATATTTCGTTAATCCATTAATCATTTGCAGTAAAATTTGAAATCGCAAAACTCGCAATCCCTGTCAGTGCCTAATCTTTTAAATCCTTTAGAGAAATCATTTTTAATCCCTTCGGATAATTCAATTATTTTGGCCTCTATTTCTTCAATGCTTTGGGTTTTGCCTCTGCCTGATTCAAGATTCATGACTCCATCCTTAACTTCATAAGTTTTATCTCCATCCTCTTCCAATAATTGAAGGCTTAGCATTTTAGTATTATACTCCTTGAATTTCTTATGATTCTTTACAGCAAAAGCATACATACCTAGCTGAAGGAAGGTTTTATCCAATGCTGGCGCGCTGCCAGTTTTATAATCTATTATGTGAATATCGTTTTTATTGATTAAATCAATCCTGTCAATCATTCCGTTAAAGATGAAATCTTTAAACTTGAATTCAAACCATTCCTCAACGAATAAATTATCCTTAAAGCCAGGAGTATTCCTTGCCCAGAAAATTTCCAAACACTCATCAACACCCTTAGTTTCAAGCTCAGCGTATTCAGGCATTTTCTTAATTTCATCCTTTAATTTAAACAATTCATCTTTGGAACTAATCTTTCTCTTGACAGCTTCTTCTAATATTTTATGAACAAAGCTTCCCCTAAGCATTGCATGGCTGCCTTTTTCATCCCAAATCTTAGGCATGCCTAATATCTTATCAAGCTCAAACTTTTTAGGGCAAACAGCATACGTAGACAAACCGCTAAAACTAATCTTTAACTTTTCAGGATTAAAAACAGGCCTTTTTTCAATAATCTTAATAGTTGCTAAAAGAATTTTTTCAACCTCTGCGCGCACTTCAGGCTCTAAATCTTTAAGTAAGGATTTGTCTTTTAATGATTTATAAACCATTAATTTAGTCAATAACTCTTTATATGGAGCTTCGTCAATGTTTTTGAAGAACTCTTTTTTCAGAAAATGAGAATACCTATCCAATTCGCTATCTTCAACCAAGAACTTATCAGTAACTGCTTCATCTTTTACGAATTCGCACAATTCTTTAACCTCTAAAATAAACTTAGAAGGACTCTTATCACTCTTGTTACCCTCATATTGCAAAGCATAGGTTAAAACTAATTCATTCATGGCCCTAGTCATTGCAACATAGCATAGTTTTCTTTCTTCTTTTAGTTTAAGATCTGATTTTAATTCCTTTAAATCTTTATCTGCATCAATTGAATCTTTAGTGAACAAATGCTTAAATTGCGGATGAAGCTCAGGAGGAATCAAAGCTTCCTTGCCTCCTTTATCAAGAGGGAATCTTCCCTTAACCATATTGACAATGAAAACTATAGGGAACTCCAAACCTTTGCTGGCATGAATAGTCATTAAATTAATGCTATTTTCATTTTCAACATTGCTGGTCTTTAAATCACTCCCTAATTCATCAATAATCCTTAAATACTCCACGAAATCAACAACATCCTTGCTATGATTCTTTTCAAAATCTAAGGCAATAGTGTAAAAATCCTTCAAATTAACCAAGGCCTGTTTACTGTTCATATCATCCTTTAACTTAAACTCATTAACTATTCCAAGAATTTTATAAGCCTCAAGAATCAGCTGGGAAACATATTTATTCCTAATGCTTCTAAGCTTTTCAATGCAAGCCTTAAAATCATTAACAATTTTAACACCATTAATTGATAAGCCAATTTTTTCCAGCTCATTATACAAAACATGCTGAACACTCTT
>JAQVLH010000106.1 GCA_028704265.1 Candidatus Nanoarchaeia archaeon | reverse complement strand
CTTCCGATCTATTGTGTGCGCAAAATCAAAGCCTGCAATAACTGGAATATTTTTTGGTATTTCTTTTTTTGATTCAATTATTGCTTTTAATTTTTCATTTGTCATTCCTGTGGCTTTCTGGAATCTTCCGATTACTAATCCTTTTATTTTGCCAAAATTTTTCTGCTGAGCTAAAGATGCAAGTTCTCTATCAAACATGTAAACAGTATTTTGGCTAGAAATATTTTCCTCTTCCAAAAATATTATCTTACCTTTCAAATCCGGTATGTAATCAGTTCCTTGCAAAAGATTAAATGTGCAGAGATTTTCGCCAATTATTTCACCAACAGCTTCGCCATCCCTGATTGCAAAGTATCCCTTATTTTTTATTGGAATTTTAACACAGTATTCAAAATATTTTTCTGAAGGCTTAATTAAGTAAGGCTCATTGCTCATTAAGCATTTTTTGAAATATTCCAAGTTATACTCTTGGCATTTATTTTTTCTGAAAGTTGAAAAATTTAATCCTGCATAAGTAACTAATCCAGTTTTAGCAAAGATTGTGTTGTTTAATGCAGTAATATCAGAATAACCGCAAAAAATTTTAGGATTCTTTTTTATTAAATTATAATTAATATAAGGCAATAATTGGTTTGAATTGAATCCCCCTCTTGCGCACAAAATTGCCTTAACAGTTTTATCAGCAAAAGCTTCATTTATGTCATCAGCTCTTGATTTAATGCTTGATGACTCGAACTCGTTTATTTCAAAGCAATTATTTGAAAAGCTCACTTTTAATCCTAATTTTTCCAAATTTTTAATTGCTAATTTTATTGAATCATCTTCAATAGTTCTTATACTATGCGAGGGCGAAATAATTCTTACAGTATCCCCTTGTTTTAATTTAGGCGCAATCATTCAACTAAAAAATGAATTATTAATTTAAAAAAGTAATCTTGAAAATTATAAATCAGATTCATAGATTACTTGACCTATTAATTTTACTTTCGTTCTTCTTTCATCAGTTCTTAAGTGATTTTTTCCGTCAGCAAATTGCGTATCAATCCATGATTTGATTTTTTTTTCATTGTAATCAATATTGTGTTCGCTTAATTTTGAAGATATAAAATTATAAATTTCCTCCTTTGAGCCACCATTTTCATTTGAAGTTAAATAATAAAGCATTAAAACATTCCTCAACCCTTCAACGCTGAAGTATTCCATATTTGCAGTATTGACTCTGTATCTTTCCTTGGATAATTTTAATTTAAATTTAACTTTCGGCAATTCAGCTGATTTTTCGCTAATATCTTTTATTATTTCAATATATGAATCTGCATCCTTTTTTTCTAAAAGGTTTTCAAGAGCTATTTCATTTAACATAAGCAAAATAGCCAAATTTTTTTCTTTATAAAAATATCTTTTTTATCAAAAAATTAATAAAATATGAAAAATAACTATTATTTTATGGCTTCTGAAGTTTTATATGAAGGAACAATATATTGTGACTTTTATTCTTTGGATTCTAAAATAAAATTTGAATCATTAGAAGATTCATTTAACGGCTCAGGTAAAGATGCTGGAGGAGAATTTTTTATTAATGGAGAGCAAAAAGGAGAAGATATTATTTTTTTGAAATATTATCCTAATAATAAAGGAACAGGGCATACAACTTATAATAATGTTGAGCCAATTAAAAAAAGCGAAGTTTATAGATTTATTGGCAAAAAAGCAAAAAACTACATCTATGGAATATGGCATACTACTGGCATTTTTTATAAAAATCACTCTATGGGAAATTTTTACCTTAAAGACTCAAATGAAAAAGAAATGATAAAAGTGAATATGGAGCCTGCTAATTTTAAGAATGTTGGAATTAAAAAAAATGAAGTTTTTTATGAATATTGCCCTGGAGAGTTAAATTTGCTTTGGCATTTAAATTCTTACAAATTTAATGAAGAACTTATGGAAGAAAATTTTATACCTTATGCTGATTTTTTTTTGTTTAAAAAAAATTTGGCAACTTTAGACAATAATCCTGTGTCTAATTTAAAAAAAATAAGTAATGAGGAATTATTAGATGTTATTTTTAAAAGAAAAATTAATGTAAAAAAATTTAGTTTAGGAGATTATTTTTGCAAGTTTGGAAATAACACTTTTTTTGTTTTAAATGAAAAAGAATTTGCTTCTATTAAATAAATAATTTTTAAAACTTTTGCACAATTAATATTATTATGGAAGAATTAGTTTATGTTACCAGTAATTTAAATAAATTAAATGAATCTGAAAAAATACTTGAAATGAAATTAAAGCATGCTGATATTGATGCGCCTGAGATTCAAGCAATAAATGTTTCTGAAGTTGTGAAAGAAAAAGCAATTTATTCCTATAATATTTTAAAAAAGCCCGTATTTGTTGATGACAGCGGATTATATTTTAATAGCATGAAAGGCTTTCCTGGAGCTTTGATTAAATGGCTTTTCAAATCAGTTGGAAATGAAGGAATATTTAATATAATTAATAATTTTAAGAATAAAAGCGCCTACGCTGAAGTGGTTATAGGATATTATAATGGAATTAACTTTGAATCATTCAGCGGAAAAATTGACGGCGAAATAGTTAAACCTGCTGGAACTAACGGGTTTGGCTGGGATGCAATATTTAAAGTGAATGAAAATGGCAAAACTTTTGCTCAAATGACTTCTGAAGAAAAAAATTTAATTTCTATGAGAAAAATTGCATTAATAAAATTTAAGGATTTCTTAAATAAAAAAAATATAAATCAATAGGTTTATAAAACATAAATATTATTAAGTTTTTATCTAGTAAAGGTTTTACGTTATGGAAAATGAGACTAAAAAAGGAACAACTACTGTTGGAATAATGACTAAGGATGGAATAATTTTAGCTGCTGATAAAAGAGCAAGCATGGGTTACTTAGTTGCTGACAAAGATGCTGAAAAAATTCATTTAATCAATGATAATAATGCTATGACTTTTGCAGGAAGCGTTGCTGATTCTCAAATGCTGCTTAGATACTTAAAAACTGAATTAAGATTATATGCTATTAAAAAAGAAACTCCTATTACTTGCAATTCTATTGCAACATTATTATCTCATTATTTATTTGGAAATGCTCATAGCTTTAGCCCATTTTTAATACAATTTATTGTTGCTGGCGTTGATAAATTAGGATTTCACTTATATGATTTAGATATGGGCGGCTCAAAAATGGAAAAAACAACTTATACTTCAACAGGAAGCGGCAGCCCAGTGGCTTACGGAGTATTAGAAGACAGCTATAAAGATGATTTGACTTTAAATGAAGGAATAAAATTAGCAGTAAGAGCAATAAGCGCAGCTATTAAAAGAGATTTAGCAACTGGAAACGGTATAGATGTAATAGTTATTGATAAAAACGGCGCAAAAAGAATTGACAAGAAGAAAATAACTGAAATGGTTAATATTAATGAGTTCTAAAGAAATAATAAACAAAATAAAAGAGTTTATTCCAAAAGATGCAGGCATAACAGATTATCAATTTGAAGGAGCAAATATTGTGCTTTATTCAAACAATAAAAAATTCGTGCTTGAATGCAAAGAATTAACTCGGGAAATAGTAAACAATATTAAAAAAAGAGTTGAAGTCAGAGCTGACGAAATTTTATTGCTTGATATTGCTACTGCTGAAAAAACAATCAGAAAACTTTGCCCAAAAACTTCAGGATTAGAAGATGTATGGTTTGATGAAAAAAGAAGCCTTGTTTTTTTAGAAGCTGAAAAACCTGATGAATTAATTGCAAATAAATTTGAAATCGTAAATAGTATTTCTGAAAAAACTATGTGGACACCAATTGTCAGAAGAAAACCTGCACTTAAATCAAATTTAATAAAAAATATTAGATTAACATTATTTAATAATTCAACTTATAGAAGAAAGTTTTTGCACGGATTAGGAGAAAGAATTTATTCTGACTGGACAAGAGATAATAAATATTGGATTAGAATGAGCTGCTTTGGAGGATTCAGAGAGGTTGGAAGAAGCTGCATGCTTATACAAACCCCTGAAAGCAGAGTAATGCTTGATTGCGGAGTAAATATTGCAGCAAGTGAAGATTATGCTTACCCTATGCTTGATGCTCCAGAATTTGATATAAATAGATTAGATGCAATAATAATATCTCATTCTCATTTAGATCATGTTGGTTTTGTTCCTTATTTATTTAAATTAGGATACAGGGGACCAGTGTATTGCAGTGAACCAACAAGGGATGTAATGACTATGCTTGCTATGGATTATATTGATATTGCTGAGAAAGAAAATAAGAAATTATTATACAATAGCGCAGATGTAAAAGAAATGGTAAAAAATATTGTTTGCCTGCCTTTTGAAGAAGTGAATGATATTACTCCTGATTTTAGATTAACATTATTTAACGCTGGCCATATTTTAGGAAGCGCAATGATTCATCTTAATATTGGAAACGGCTATCATAATTTATTATACACTGGGGATTACAAATTTGCACCAACTGAATTATTAGAAAATTCTGCTTTTAAATTTCAAAGAGTTGAAACTTTAATTACTGAAAGCACTTACGGAGGAAGCAATTGCATTCAACCTTCTCATGAAGAATGCGTGAATTTTTTTTCAGAAATTGTT
>JAQVLH010000105.1 GCA_028704265.1 Candidatus Nanoarchaeia archaeon | reverse complement strand
TAGGATAATAAGTTATATTGTTAAACATTTTTTATTCAACCTCTCCTAGTAAATAATTTATTAGAGTATTTCTTGCATTAGTTGAATGAGGAGTATTGCTTCCTGAAGGTCTTGTTTCAAATAAGATTGTTGAATTTGTTCCGCACCCTTGAAGTATACTTCCCCCTCCTGGATGCATTGATACATATTCAGTTATGTCATAAACGCTATTATTTATTATTATCCAGCAATCACTTGAAGTGTTATGCAAGGATATTTCAGCTAATGAGTAAGATTCGTTTGCTATTATTGGCTGAGTGCATCCTGCAAGAAATAATAAAGATAATAATGAATATAATTTCATATAATTAAATAATTTATTCCAAAGTTTTAAATCTTTTCTTGACTGTTAAAAAAAATTTAATTCCAATAATTCCATCCTTTATGAGGTATTATTTTTTGCTCTTTTAATAATTCATAATTTTCATAAGGGTAGCCTGACATAATAGTTCCTTCCTTATTTATTGTCAAAATTAAATCTATTCCTAATTCAGGAGTTAACTCCTTGCTAAGCGGTGATTCGAATGATAGCAGAAAATAAATCAGTGAAGATAAATGGTAGACTTGAGTTTCTGAAGTTTTTCTTCTAAAAGCCATTCTTTCATGGCATGTTTGGGAATGGCTGTCAAACATGAAGCATATTGAAGTGGAATTGTATTCTTTAATTCTTTCAAAATTTTCCTGCCTGTAAGTTTTTAGATTATAAAGCGTGTCTATAATTATTGAATCATTTATTAGCCTTTGAGTAATATTTTTCTCAATTTGATTTCTTAATCCTTCCTGCCTTCTTCTTGATTCATTATAATCAAGATTTGAAAAATCATAATTTTCATAAACTTTTTTTATTTCAGCATCAATGCAAATATAATTATTAGGAAAATGTTTTGAAGTGAAGGTTGTTTTTCCTGAGCCTGGCAGCCCGCACGTTTCCCCTAAAATTCTGCCATGAGACATATAATCATTAATTGTTTTTATTACTTCATTGGTTGTTTCATGAATATTTGATTCTTGCCTTATATTGCCGAATTTTTCTTCTTCAAT
This sequence comes from Candidatus Nanoarchaeia archaeon, assembly GCA_028704265.1. GTDB lineage: Archaea > Nanobdellota > Nanobdellia > Tiddalikarchaeales > Tiddalikarchaeaceae > JAQTTT01. Next base: position 3,585 of record JAQVLH010000105.1, on the reverse strand, counting down.
TTTAAGCAATTCCTCAAGCAATCCGCTGTCTAAAGTGTTAAAAACTTTATCCGCTTTGAGGTCTTCATATTTAACTTTAGAGCTAACTAATTGGCCGTTTAAATTCTTGCAATATTCTAACAGACAGGAATATTTGACTTTGTCAAGATTTTCTGTTAATCTTTCAGGAATAAACTGAATCTCCATAACCATAATAGTATTTTGGAAAAATAATGTTTAATAAAAACCTTTGCTTTAAATAAAAGAAATGCGCCAGAGACAGGATTTGAACCTGTGCACCCTTTCAGGTACCGGTTTTCGAGACCGGCGCTTTAGACCACTCAGCCACTCTGGCAATTTAGTATTATTTAGAACTTTGTGTTTTTATAATAATTTGTTATGCAATTAAATCAGTCGTATAATATATTTAATGCATCTTCCAGCGAATCTTCCAAATAGATTTTAAGTAATATTGCTGAAGGTATTAGTGTTTTTACTTTGCAGCCTTCCAATGGAAATGGCAGGACTTGGACTTTCTTAGTTTCTAAATCATAATTTAAATAAAGACCCTCTTCAAGAGAATCAAATTCACGGGAAATGTATGTATCTTTTTTTATTAATTTTTTAGCCAATTTTGCTGTTATATTAAATCTTGGTTCTGAAAATTCCTGATTGTCAAATGCCAATTTTATTCTTTTAACCAATTCAGGGTTAACGCTTATTCCTTTAGGTACTGAGTCATCTATTAATTCTTCGCCGTATTTGCGGGCTTCGTCTTTTGTAACCTTATCATTTCCTGAATATTCTCCAACCATAGCAATTAATGTTTCTTTTGAATATTTGCTGATTTGCGCTAAATTTTCATGTATCATCAGTAAATATATTGAAGTATTTGTATTTAAAAAAATTCTTTTTTTATGATTTTAGACTGTGTTTAAGTAAGTGCCGTATATTCTTGGGCTTTTTTTTATTTCTTTAACCATGCTAACTCCTATGTGCTTTGCTAGTCCTAAAGTGTATTTATCTTTTTTTGATTCAGCAGTGTCTTCCCTGTGGGTTGGGTCATTGTACCAATTAACCCTGTAAGCTACTGCTAAGGGTATTATTTTCATGCCCATCATTGTGCAGGCTTTCATTAAATTAGGCGTGACACTGTCACCTTCTTTGCTGCAGTTAATGAAAGCGCAGTGTTTTCCGTAAAGCCTTAATTTATATTTTGCTTTCGAATTCTTTGAATATTTTATTGAATTGTCTAAATTTTTTCCGTCGCCCCATAGCTCTTCTACCCCTCCGTCTAATGCGCAGAATCTTGAAAGCATTGCCTGCATTAACGCTGGCCTTCCGTAATAATTAGTTGAAGATGCAAATATTACTCCATCAGCTTCTATCATTGCTTTGTAGATAATTTTCATATCATCTTTTGGCCAAAATGTTGATTTGTTATTATAATATTTAAAAAATTCTTCCTTGCTTATATTTCCGTAAGCATCTTCTAATCTTATCATTTTATCTTTAATAAATATACAATCATCATCATAAGTGTAGCAATCGCATTTGAAATTTTTTTCATTAAATCTGCATTGAGCAGGACAGGTACTATAGCATTCCTTGCATGCCCCTATTGTTAAATCTCTTAAATCAATTAATTCAGTTACTGCTCCATTTTTTTCTGCTTCTTTTAATGCAAGTTTAAGATAATGAAGACTTACTGGGTCTTCTCTTGCGCAAGAGTAAGCGCTTCTTTTTCCGCAGGAGATTCCTATAATTTTGATTGGCTTATTTTTGCAAGAGTATAATTCTCCTTCACATTCAGGATTAATTATTCCCCTCTTCATAACTGATTATTAATTACTATTTTATTATAATTATTTCGCATATTATTTTTTTCCAAAACGTTTAATAAACTCCAGTAATTAATTTATTAATAATGAGTTTTGATATTGTTTTAGGCAGAAGCGCCAAGGATTATAAGAAATACGGCATTGAAGCAAGCATGCTTATTGGAAAGCATTATGTTACAATGGGTAAGACTGTCAGTTTAGCTAATGATATCTATGTTGATGTTAATGGAAGTCATGTAATACTTATTTGCGGTAAAAGAGGTGGAGGTAAATGCCTTGAAGAAAATACTTTAATTACTTTGGATGACGGCAGAGAAGTTGCAATAAAAGATTTATTTAATGAATCTTCTAATATAATGGGGTTAGATAATGATTTTAAGATTAAAAGCAGAGTTAAGGATGGTTTTTTTAAAAGAACTGCAAATGATTTAATGCTTATTAAATTAAAATCTGGCAAGGAATTAAAACTTACTTCAGAGCATCCTTTATTAACAATTAAGGGCTGGGTTGCCTTGAAAGATTTAATTAAAGGTTCAAGAATTGGAACTCCAAGAGTTATGAATTGTTTTGGCTCTAAAGAATTAAGAGAATGCGAGGTTAAATTATTAGCTTATCTTTTAAGTGAGGGTCATTTGTCTAATGGGTTTGTTTTGTTTTCTAATTTTGATAAAGAATTGATTAAGGATTTTACTCAAAGTGTTAAGGAATTTGATAAAGAATTAAAAGTTCTTAGTCACGGACACGGAAGTTATAGAGTCTCAGCGATTAATAAAAAATATTCTTTTAATGAAAATAACTGCATAAGAAATAATGACGGGCAATTTATTGAATCAAATATTAAGGCAGATAAATCTTCTTTAACTAAATGGCTTATTAATCAAAAAGTCTATGATAAATTATCTTTAGATAAAATAATTCCAGAAAGCATTTTTACTGCACCTAAAAGACAGATTGCATTATTTCTTAACAGACTTTTTAGCGGCGACGGAAGCGTGTATAAAAAGAAATATTCAGATAATAAAAGCTATTGGAGAATATCTTATGCTTCTTCTTCCAAAATACTTATTTATCAGGTTCAAAGTCTGCTTTTAAGATTCGGAATATTGTCAAAAATTAGAGAGAAAAAAATCAAATATTTAGATGAGAATAAAGTCAGTTATGAGCTTGAAATTAATAGGCAAAATACTATAACTTATATTAATGAAATTAATTTCTTTTCGAGCAAGCAAAAAATCGCTGAGGTTGCATTAAAAGAATCTGAGAATATTATTTTTAACCCTAATATTGATACTATTCCAAAAGAAATTTGGAATATTTTTAAGCCAAAAAATTGGGCTGCTGCGGGAAAAATGTTTAATTATTCTACTCCTAAATCTTTAAGATCAAATGTTAATTACGCGCCATCTAGACAGAAACTAATGCAATTGGCATTTGCTGAAAATAATTATGGAATGCTTAGATTAGCTAATTCTGATATTTTTTGGGATGAAATTGAATCAATTACTCCTATTGCTGGAGAGCATATAGTTTATGATTTACCAGTTCCCGGAGTACATAATTTTGTAGCTAATAATATAATTGTTCATAATAGTTACACTATGGGTGTTATGACTGAGGCCATTTTAAGTTTGCCTCAAGTAGTTAGGGAAAATATTGGCATGATATTCTTTGACACTATGGGTTTGTATTGGACTACTAAGTATCCTAATTATAGACAAAGCAATGATTTAATGGAATGGAATTTAGGTCCTAAAGGTTTTGCTGA
>JAQVLH010000104.1 GCA_028704265.1 Candidatus Nanoarchaeia archaeon | reverse complement strand
GAGAATGCCAAGATAATTACAGCAGACCATGTTGAAAGGGGCAAGAAATTATCAGTAAGCCTTGAAAAACAAATTGTTGAGGAAGCAATTGAAAGAAATATGGAATATTCAATTATTAAAAATGAACGCAATGAAGTCGGAAGAGTAAATGGTCTAGCAGTAATGGGAAGCGATGCAGGAATAGTTATGCCAATAGAAGCAGCAGTTACTCCAACTTCAAGGGAAGGAAGCAGTGAAGTAATAGCAACAGGAAAATTAGGAGAAATTGCATTAGAAGCTGTAAAAAATGTTTCAGCAGTAATCAAGAAATACAAAGGGGAAGATTTGAAAAGAAGATATGACACTCACATACAATTCGTAATGAGCTATTCAGGTGTTGAAGGAGACAGCGCAAGCGTTTCAATCGCAACAGCAATAATCAGTGCTTTAGAGGATTTGCCAATAAGGCAGGATACTGCAATGACTGGAAGCTTAACAGTAAGAGGCGAAGTCACGCCAATAGGAGGAGTTAATTCTAAAATAGAGGCAGCAATTGATGCAGGAATAAAAAGAGTAATAGTTCCAAAATTAAATATTGCAGATATAATACCTTCATTAAAGAATGACGGAATCAAAATATTGCCAGTTGAAAACATAAGTGATGTATTGGATTATGCTTTGTCTGATAGCAAAAAGAAAAAATTAATAATAGATAAAATCAGAAAGATACTAAGATGAATTATGAGCAATTATTAAAAAAATATGAGCCAATGTGTGAGCTTGTTGAATATTGGGAATCAAAATCTAATAAGGAAATAATAGTTCAGCAGAATAAAGAGCTAAAAAGTTATATAAAAGCGGATTCTTCAGGATTTAGTGCAAGAATGTTAGTCAACGGATGCTTTGGTTTTGCATCAAGCAGTAATTTAGCTAAAAAAGAAGAAGTTTTCAAAACAGCATTTAAATTAGCAAAAAATGCAAGTTTAATAAAAAAAAATAAAACAATAATTAAAGATTTTGAATTTCATAAAGCTAAAATAAAATCAGAAATAAAAATTGATCCATTTAATATTGATGAATCTGAAAAAATTAATTTTTTAAAAGATTTTAATAATTCATTTTCATTAAAAGAATTAAAAAATTCTGAAACAACAATTTCATTTTCAAAAAACAATCAAATTTATGCAAATTCAAAATTTGCTGAAATATTGCAAGGGTCAAATTATTCTCAAATATTTAGCGATATTACTGCAGGTAATGAGAATGTTCATAATATTCGAAGAGCAAAAAAAGGCTACGAATTATTTAATTTTAATTATAATGAGTTCGTAAAGGAATCAGAGGATAAAATAAAAAGGCTAATGAATTCAAGATTAGCAAATCCAGGAAGATATAATATAGTAATTGACCCTGAAATATCAGGAACATTTTTTCATGAAGCTGTAGGTCATGCTTTAGAAGCTGATTGTGTGAGAGAAAAAAGCACATGTATAGGTTTAGGCGAGCAAGTAAGCACAGAAGAACTCACATTATATGACAATCCCACCTTGAAAGATTATTGGGGCTCATACTCTTATGATGCTGAGGGAATAAAATCCAAACAAAACATGCTGATAAATAAAGGAAAAATTGTTAATTTCATGAATGACTTATCAAGCTATTTTGATGTGAATGGTTTAAAAAAAACATCAAATGCAAGAATGCAATCTGTGCATAATATGCCAATACCAAGAATGTCAAACACTGAAGTAAAGTCTGGAAAATATTCAAAACAAGAATTAATAGAGCAAATAAAAAATGGCTTATTAGTCAAAGGATTTAGCGGGGGAGCAGTTGAACCAATAACTGGCGTTTTTAGCTTTAAAGCAGATGAAGCATTTTTGATAAAAAACGGCAAAATTGCTAATTCTTTTAAAGGAGCAAGTTTAAGCGGGGATTTAAAGCAAGTGCTGAAAAATATTACAGGAATAAGCAATGAATTTGGTTCGCCTTATAGTGGAGGAATGTGCGGAAAAAAAGGCCAAAGTGTTCCAGTGTCAGAAAAAGTTCCATATATTGCAGTGAGGGATATAAATGTCGGAAATTAAATCAAAAATTGAATGGGAAGCAATTATTCAAACAGCAAGGAGTCATTCTATTTCAATGGATATTAAAGGAATTGATACTCCCGTAAGTAATAATATTACTTCAATAACTGTAAGAGCATTAGCTGATAATAGGCAGGGAATAATAACATCAAATAATATTAATTCATTAAAAACTTCAATAATGCAGGCACATAAACTTGCAAAATTAAGCCCAAAAATTTCAAATATTCCAAGTATCTCGAGTATTGCAAAATTTAGCAAAAAAGAATTTAATTATAATTATTTTAATGAAAAAAAATTAGTAGAATCAACAGAAGAAATAAAAAGTATATTAGATACTAAAGCTCCAATAATTGAATTCTTGGCAAAAAAAGTAAAAAGTAAAGTAATTTATGTTAATTATTTGGGAGCAAAAATAGAATTAGAAAATGATGCATTAGGTTTTGAATTAGCAATAGGAAAAGAGCATAGGTTAGGAACAAACAGTTCAATGCTGATAAAAAAAAAGCCTAATTTGAAAGAATTCGCTAAAACTGCATTATTCCAATATGATTGTTCAAAAAATTTAAGCAAGCCAAAGTCAGGAAATTATCCAGTAATTTTTTGCCATGATGCAATGCTTAATATCATGTCTCCAATATTTTTTTCCCTAAAAGGAGATTCAGTATGTGAAAATAAATCAAGGTTTATTAATTCAATTAATAAGCAAGATTTAAGTAAAGATTTGACAATAATTGATGATTGTTTTGAAAAAAACAATAAAAGTTTTTTTGATTTTGAAGGAAACAAGTCAAAAAAAACAGTATTAGTAAAAAATGGAATAGTAAAATCTTTCATTCATGACAACTATACAAGCGAAAAATTAAAAATGAATAATACCAACAATAGTGCAAGCATGGTAATAAAACCAAGCACATCATTTAATTGTATATCAATTAAAGGAAATGATAAATTAAGCCAGATGATTAAATCAGTAAAAGAAGGATTCATAATATATGGCACATATCCCGACCATACAATAAATAGCACGACAGGAGCTTTCGGGCAAAACAGCAGCACTTTTTATCATATTAAAAATGGGGAAATACAAGGATTATGCAAAGGCTATGTTGTAATGGGTAATAGTTATGAATCTTTAAAAAAACCTTTAGAAATTTCAAAAGAAACAAGAAATGATATAGGAGCAAATATTGGAGCAATCAAAATTAATGCTAAAATATTAAAAAATTAATCATAATTCACTTAAGTTTTCAATAACTCTTTTACCTATTAAATTCATATATTTTTGCGCCCAAACATTGTAATCATTTTTAATCAAAGCAACATCAAATCCTAAAGTTAAAGGCAAAGTCAAATCTCTACTGAAATTATCGCTGACAGCAATAGAGTCTTTAGGGTTAAAATTTGATAAAAATTTTTCATAAAAAGGCCTATTTAAATTAATCATTCTTTTACCTATACTTAATTGGCTTTTATTAAATCTTGAATTAAATTTTATAAAATTTTTTTGCGCATTGCCAAAAATGTTAACATGTAATCTGTAATTTTCCAATTCTTTTTTTATAATACTTTCAGGCAGGTTTGAAACAATATTAATATTTTCATACTTATTATTTTTAAAAAATTCTTCAATTCCTTTTGAAAAAACCAATTCTGATTCTTTGTAAAAATCTAAAAAATAATCAGGATTTCTTTCTTCAAATTTTCTAAAATAAGTGTAACCATTATTATAAAATGATTTATTTAAAGAAACCCTATTAAGGACAAGTTCATCTTCGCAGTAGCATGAAATTTCATTATTAATAAGGTAAGGAAATTCAGCATCATTTTTAATTATAATTTTTTTAGTTTTGTTAAAATTATTTATTATGAATTCCCTATTAAGGCAATACTCTTTTTCAATTTTATCAAATATTTTAGAGATAATGCTTTGTGCCCTTATATTATTGTCAGAGATTGGGCCGTCGTATTCAATTATTATATTATTCATGAAGTTAATATAATTTTAATTCTATTTTTAAAGTTTTTTAGCAAATCTTTTTAATAGGTAAATAATCAGTTTATAATTATTATAGCGAGGTAGGGCAGCTTGGAGTGCCCGTTGGGCTCATAACCCGAAGGTCAGTGGTTCAAATCCACTCCTCGCTAAATATTTTTTTTAATAATATTTATAATTTCTTAAGCTTATTTGTTATTATGAATAAAGCTGATAATAATCCTGATTATAAAAAAATTTATGATTATATCTGCAAAGAATATAAAAAAACTGAATTATTTTGGCAAGGATGCTGGGATGAAACCTTTTTTAGCATGAGAGTCTATGAATTTTCAAAAGAATTATCCAAAAAATTAAAGAAAAAAATTAACATTCAAGCATTATTGGCTGCGTCTTTATTGCATGACATTGGAAAAATAATAATAAAAGATGCCGAAGAATCCGATAATTTTAATCATTATGATATTGGCGAAAAAATGGCAAAAGATTATCTTAAATCAGCAGGCCATAGCGAAAAATTCATCCAAGATGTTTGCTATTTAATTAAAAATCACGCCAATAGAAAATTAAAAAATAAATCTATCGAACTTCAAATATTGCAGGATGCTGATTATTTGGC
>JAQVLH010000103.1 GCA_028704265.1 Candidatus Nanoarchaeia archaeon | reverse complement strand
ATATTATTCAATTGATGAATTAGAGCCTTTTTTGAAAGGGCTGCCTTATTTTTATGAAAAATATGGAGAAGATGCTGAAATTATAATCAAAAAAACTGATTTGCCTGTTTTGCTTGATTCAATTAAAAAATTAAAAAAGCATGATTTGTTTATAAATAAAAAATTTGAATTTTCAAAAATAAGCGACGAACTTTTGAAAGGCAATATTGTTATAGTTATAATTAACACAAAAATATTGGAAGGATTAAAAGGGTATAATGGTCATTTTGTAGTAATTACTGGGATTGATGATGAAAATGTTTTTTATCATGATTCAGGCCCAAAAAATCCGACACCTAATAAAAAAGTTAAAAGAGCTCTTTTTGAATCCGCATGGAATGACAAAAACACTGGAAATGATGTTTTAATTGTGCGCAAAAAATAATTATATTTTTTTGTAAAATTTTTCCAAAATTTTATAGCTAGAGGTGTAAATGTTGGGCTTTCTTTTTTCTAATTTATCCATTTCTTTAAGCAGTTTTTGCCCCAGAATTGAATATTGCTCCTGTTCAAATTTCATTTTTTTTAAATTGCAGAAGGCTTCAATCTCTTCTTCCCTGTAGCATTCAAGAATGCTCGGCAGCAAATGTTTCATTTCAGTCATCATACATTCAAGTTCATTAATTGCTTTATAGTCCATTGAATATGTTGGCAATTCCTTTCCTTGCGGGCTGAATTTAATATCTAAATTATCAATGCTTAATAATAGATGCTTCCCTAATTCCTTATTTTTGCCTTTTAAATTAACGCTCTCGCTTCTAGCTATAATTTTGATTCTTGCCAAATGAGCCTTAAATTTCTTGTAAAAATACTTGAGGAAATGCTCTTTGCAAAACCTTGAACAATATTCAGTCTTATCACATTTTATGCAATTCATAATTATTAATTTAAACATTTAATGGTTTTAAATCCTTTTTTCTTTCCACTCTTTTAAAACTAAATTGGCTTTAATTCTCTCTTCTTGACTTATATTATCTTTCCAAGTAAGCCATTCTTCATATACTGGAAAATTTACTCCTATTATTAAATAATTTTTGCCATTTTTTTCTTTTATTTTTTCAACATTAAATGAATCATTATTCCATGGAACATTTGCAACATCTTTAATAATTTTAATATTATTAGAACATTCCAGCAATTTTCCTTTATATCCAACAATATAATGGCCATAATTTAATTTACCATTAGTATAAATTTTAACATGAACTATAGTTGCTTTATTTGAGCATATTTGTTGAACTTGTTCTTTTATTACACCTTCAAGCCCAGATAAATTATTATTTTCAATTAGACTATTGTCTTTTTTTGATAAATATTCATTTATAAAATCTTTAAGAAACTGAGCCTGATGATGGCAAGTAATAGCTAAAGGAGTATAATCTTCAGTAGAAAATGGAACACCAAAATGTTCTGATTTAAAATCTCCTTGAAAATATTTGCTAAATTTTGATTTTTCGAAATTCTTAATTTTTTCATAAACAGCCAAATAAGTATTTTTAGGATTAATATTTTTATACTCACTTAATCCTTCTCTAAAAAAACCGAAACATTGAATGTCATGAGTTGTTATGAATGGCATTTTATAAACCAAGTCATCAACACTTTTTATGTCAAAAACTTCAGCTATTTTTTCAAACATTTCAGCCTTTTCCATAATTATTTCACCTGATTATATTTTATGAACCTGTTAATAATCTTTGAGTCATTATCTGCAAAAAATGTAAAGCATTGTTCTCCTATGAATTCTTTTGGTATGTCAGTATTTTTTATGCCTGAGTTTTCTAATTTAATCCATTTTCCGTCAATGCATGCGCTTAAATATATTGATGGATCATAATATTTTTCTCCGTCATCGAGCATAAAATGGTCTCCGTTATTCATTTGCTTAGGAAAGCATTCTATGATTCCGACTTCTTTTCCGAAGTATTCTCCTATTTTTTTACCCAAGTATGAAAAATGCTTGCATGCAACATTTGGTTTTATATAATTACCTGCCTGAATCCTTCTATAAACCTCATTAAATATCTCTTGGTAAGGAATTAATTTAGCTTCATCCAAAAGTGTTTTTTTATTAAAATATTTTTCTTGATCTCTATGAGTAATAATATTATGCATTTTTTCAATGCCTTCTTCAAAAGAATTAATGTTAAAATGATTTACGATAGCTTCCAATTTTTCATTATTTGACGCTTCCATAATTAATATTAGAAATAATTCTATTTAAAAATCTTCATTTATCATACTTACAAATAATGTTTTAAAGCCATTTTTTTCATAAAAATTAATTAATTCGCTTGGATTAGTAGAATCTGCCAAAACTATTATTTTATATTTGCCATGCTTTTTTAGCTCTTCTTTGCAAGAGTTTACTAATGCCGCACCTATTCCTTTATTTCTGTATTTTGGAGCAATATAAATTGAATCAATATTAGCGTAAGTTTCTCCTTTTTTTAATTTATACATAATAGTTGTTTCATTTGATTTTTTCATCCTGCACATTAAGAATCCGACAATCTTGCCTTCTTCTTTTGCTATGAAAGTTGTTGATTTATTTAATTGTTTTTTATATTCTTCAAAAGTAATTTTTTGAGTTTTTGGAGAAACTTTTTCAGTAACCCATTCAGAATAAAGTTCAAATAATTCCTTTGAATCTTTTAAATCATCAGCAATTATTATTTTCATCACTATTACCTAATCTTACATTGTTTAAAAAAATAAATGGTCCCTCGGGGCAGAGTCGAACCACCAACCTTCCGGTGTCTGCTATACGGTGTATCACTGAAGCCAACTAAAGGGCTATTCTCACACCATGACTTGTAATTATCTACAGCCAGACGCTCCACCATTGAGCTACCGAGGGATAATAGACAATATTTAATGAACTTGTTTGTTTTTTAAAATTAACGGATTATAGGAAGAATATTCAAAAAAAATATAAGCAATGAATTTATTAATATTGCTATGAGTGAAAGTCAATCTAGATACAGCATTGTTGAAAGACTTACTGCAAAAAAACTTGCAATAATGAATGATAAATCAGAATTAAAAGAAACTGTAAAATCTAAAGAGCAGGAAGTTGAAAGGCTTAAAAAAGAACTTGGAAATTGGCAGCAAGATGTACAAGAAGATATTAAAAGAGAACAAAGAAGAAAAGAAATACATATTGAAAGCACTTTGCAAGATTTTAATAATTTAAAAGAACAAATGAAAGATAAAGAAAAAGCTTTTGATGAGCAAATAATTGCAATTGAAAAAGCGCTTAAATCCATTGAAGAGATTAGCAAATCATCTCCTACAATGCAATCATAGTCCTCTAGAAAAAATTGAATGCTAAATGCGTCAAGAGGCTTAAATGGTAAAAATAAACCAAAGCCATGTGCTGGTTCCTTAGCAGGTTCAATTCCTGCAGCTCCGGAAAGTGAAAGCTTTCCGGAAAAGGTCTTTTTTTAGAAAAATATAAAAATACTTAATTTTTTCTTTTTTTATTATGAATTCAGCAAATTTGAATAAAATATTCGGATTTTCTGCATTTAGTTTTTTCTTTTTTTATTGAATAAAGCAATTATTCATTTGCTTTGTAAACAATTAATTTAAAATATTTTTTTTACAAAGCAAAAAATAGAGAAAGAAAATAATAAAAAAATGAAAATGGTGAAAATGAAAAATGATTGAAACAATAAAACGAGTTGAGTGTCCCTTTAGCGAGTGATTTAGAGACAACAATTGAAAAACAAATAGAATTAACTCTTCCAGGAAAATATTACTGGAATGATGAAAAAAAAGAGATTGATTTAAAAATTAATCTTTACAGAATAAACAATTATTTGATTCCTGTTTATAATGGAAAGGTTTTAACCCCTGAACAATATGAAGGAATCTATTCTATTGAGAATTTAAAAGAAGGAATTTGCTCCCCTTTAAATTCTGAAGAAATTATTTCAAAACTCTATGATAAACCTAATGACTTATTTAGAATTGATAATTTATTGCCAATAACTAATGTTGCATGCGACCTTGATAGATTATCAAAGAGACTTACTAAGGGCTTGTTTGAAAAAGATTGGGATAATTTAGCAAGACTATGGTATTGGAAAGGAATATTATAAATTATTAATTTTAGGCCTATTAATTTTAGGCCTGAATTATTTTTTATTGCCCAAATAATCCGCCTAAACTTGAACCTATTATTCCTTGAATTGCGTTAATAAAAAAATCATTTACTAAATCTAATTTTAAAAGATATGGCGCTGTAAATGCAGGATCTGTCTGCTTTTCGCCTATGCATTCGCAAATTTCATAATCTTCCTTTAAAGCGCATACCCTAACTTTATAGATATTCTCAGTAGGATTAGCAGTTAATTCAGAAGCAATGTCTGAAATATTTGAATTATAACTTAGTGAAATAATATAAGTAGAGCCATTAAAAGAAGCTTTTCTTGTTTTATCTTCAATTATGTAAGTTGAAGTTTTATCAAAAACTGCTTTACTTAAAAGAGTCATATTTATTTCTGTTGCAAGAATAATATCTGATTGATTTAAAGATTCTAATAATACAGAAGTTTTAATACATCCTTGCGGCAAAGGAGTAGTTATTAAAAATGAAAAATCGAAAGCATCATTAAATGCAAATATTACATTTTGATTCATATTAATTAACAAGAAACTTATT
>JAQVLH010000102.1 GCA_028704265.1 Candidatus Nanoarchaeia archaeon | reverse complement strand
CCTACTACTTTTTCTAATGATATTTATGGACTTGATTTTGGTTTTAATGATCCTTCTGTTTTAATACATGCTGTATATAAAGAAAGAGAAGTTTGGTTAGAACAATTAATTTTTAGAAGTGGTTTAACTAATCAAGAATTGATAAAAGAAATAATGGATGTTATCCCAGAAAATAAAAGAAATAAACCAATTTATGCTGATACTGCGGAACCGGATAGAATTAAAGAAATGAGACAAAAAGGATTATATATTAAAGAAGCAAAAAAATCAGTAAAAGAAGGAATAGATTTTGTAAAAAGAATGAAATTACATATTACAAAAGATAGTTTAGAAACACTTAAAGAGATAAAAGGATATAGTTATAAAAAAGATACAAAAAGAAATTTAACTTTAGATGACCCTATACCTTATGCAGATCACTCAATGGACAGTATTCGTTATTGCCTTTTTACGCATTTACATAATGTAGCAACTTATAGAGTAAGATGGATATAAAAAGTATAGTAATTAAATTTACAATATACTTAGGAGAAATAAATGGAAATTATAGTTTCTAAAGATTGGAGGGATTTAAATAACCATTATTTAAATGAAGCTGATAATAAATTAGCTTTAATAAGAGAACAAAATAGTAAATCTATTGGGCCTCTTCCTGATGATTCAAAAATTTATAGGTCTTTAAGAGAGTATTTAAATTCTTCTGGTGATTTAAGTGTTACTGATCCTTATGAAAAAAGTGTTTGGGTATTTGCTTCTATTAATGCTAAATTACAAAATATTTCAAGGGTTCCTTTATGCTTATATACAGATGGCCCTAATAATACAAAAAAATTAATTGAAAATGGTAATTTATATAATTTATTTCTTAATCCTAATAGATTTATGACACAAGGAGACTTATTAAGGGCAACAATAGGATTTCTTGAATTATATGGGGAATCTTTTTGGATTGTAGAAAGAGATAATATAACACAGACACCTAAAGAAATATATTGTTTTAATCCAAGCAGATTTGAGCCAATGCTTGATAAAGATAATAAATGGAATGGTGGGTGGTTTTACAATCCTCCAGGAAATAAGGATATAAGTAATAAAATTCCATATGCCTCTTGGGAAATAATACAATTTAAATATTTAATTCCTATGATAGTATTAGAGGATTATCACCTAATAATGCCTTAAGACTTGGAGTAGAACAAAATTTATTTGCCTCTTTATATAATAAAAATTTCTTTAAAGATGGAGCAGCAATAGGGGGTATGATTTCTGTACCAGAATCCTTAACACAAGAACAGTTTGATAGGATTCTTGGACAATTTAATGAAAGACATCAAGGATATAGTAGATCACATAGAATAGCTTTAATAGAAGGAGATGCAAAATTTACTTCTTCAAATATGTCTCAGAGAGATATGGAATTTATATCTTTAAAAGATGTAACAAGAAGAGAAATTTTAGCAGCATTTAAAACAAATGAGGTAGTATTAGGGGATTACGGGCAAATTCAAAGTTTTGAGGGCATCAAACAGGCTCATAAATCTTTTTGGGAAGAAACTTTATTACCAATAATGTTAATGATAGAAAATATTCTTTGGGCAAGATTATTTTCTAAATTATCAGAAACTAAAGGAAAAATTTGGGCTTCTTTTGATACTTCTTCTGTTGAATCATTAAGAGAAGATTATGAATTAAAAACTACTATGGCTAAAACTTTAGCTGATATTGGTTTTCCTTTAAATGAAATTAATAAAAAACTTGATTTAGGATTTCCTGAATTACCTTGGGGCAATACTTGGTTTGTAAAGGTAGGTATGGTTCCTGTAGAATCTATATTAAACGGAGATGTAGATAATTCAAATAATAATGAAGATAAAAAACCAAAAGAAGAACCAACAGTAGAAGATGAAGAAGATGATAATAAAGAAGAAAAAAAAAATATAATAGATTTATCAAATAGAGATGATGCTTTATGGTCAAGATTTATAGCAAGACAAATACCAATAGAAAATATTGCTATTAGTAAATTAAAAAAGATATTTTATGAGCAAAGAAAAAAAATATTACAAAATATTTCTTATAAGAAAAAAGATATATTAGATTTTTTTGATGATGAAGAAAAAGAACTAAAAAAAGTATTAATGCTTATTTATAATATGTCTTCTAATATAGGATTAGAATTATTAAGTGAAGAAGTTGTATCAGATTCATTAATAGATTCTAATGAAGAGATTACAAAATTAATTGAAAATAGATTAAATAATATCTCAGTTAATATTATTAATACAATAAAAAATAACTTATTAAAGATAATAAATAATTCTTACGATAATAATAGTATACAAGAAAATTTAATAGAAGAAATAAAAAAATATTACAATAAATTATCAAATAGAATTAAAAATATGGCAAGAACAGAAGTAAATTCTATCATCAATGGTGCAAGATATATACATATGAAAAATATTGGTGTTACTCATAGTAAATGGATTTCTAAATCAGAAATAGGAAGAGAATCACATAAATCAATAAATGGTAAAGTTGTTAAATTAGGGGATTCTTTTTCAGATAAATTTATTATAAAATATCCAACAGATTCAAATGCGCCACTTAGTGAAATTATTGGATGCAGTTGTATTACAATACCAATTATAAATATTAAGTAAAAGGAGAAATAATATTATGGAGAAAAAAACAAAAGTATTTATAGGTCAAATTAAAAGTGTAGATGAAGAAAAATTTACAGTGGAAGCAGTAGTTTCTGATGAAACTATTGATAGATATGGTGAAGTTATTCTTGCAGATGCTTATAAGAAAAGATTAGGCAATTATAAGAAACATGGAGTATTATTATCTTCTCATAATTATGGGAGTCTTTTAAAACAAATAGGTATGGCAGAAAGTGTAAAAATAGAAGATGGAAAATTAACTTGTAAATTTAAATATTTTTATGGAGAAGGAAATGAGGAAGCTGACTGGGCGTGGAAATTAGCTTCTAAATATAAAGTAGCTGCTTTTAGTGTTGGATTTCTTCCTTATGCAGCAGAAGAAGGTGATTGGGAAAAAGATGGTGAGGCAATTAGATTAGGAAAAAAACCTTGTAGAAAATTTACAGATGTAGAATTACTTGAAGTAAGCCAAGTTCTTGTTCCTGCAAATCCTATGGCATTACAAAAAAGTATGGAAGAAATATCAGATGATGTAGATGAAGTAACTAAAACTATAATTAAAGAATATAGTGAAAAAATTCTTAAAATTATAGAAAAAGAAACCATAGAAGATGCAGTTTTAATTAAATCAGATATAGAAGAAGATATAAAAATTAAAAATGAAAAGGAAAATAATATGAAAGAAGAACTTTTAAAAGCAATAGATGACTTAACAGAAAAATTAAATAAAGATTTAGAAAATATATTTAGTAAAATAAATGAATTAAATGATAAGGTATTAAAGCAAATTGATAAAAGTAACGATAATAATAGTATAGAAATAAAATTAAAAGAAAAGGAAGAAAAAGAATTTTTAGAATATGTAAAAGAATTATTTGAAGCAGACACAAAAAAGTTAAAAGAAATATTTCCTGTTCAGTCTTAAAGACAATGAATTAAGGAAAAGATTTAAAGAGTAGAAAATAAATAATAAAATATAAGGAGAAAACAAAAAATGGACGAAATGAAAAAGATGTTAGAAGAACAGATGGAAAAACAGAGAGACCTTCTACAGAAAGCAAGGGAAGAAGATTCTAAAAAAATTGAAACATTAGTAAATAGTAATGTTGAACTTGCTACAAGAGTAAGAGAAATGGAAGAACTTTCTAAACAGAGAATGGCGCAGTTTAGTCTTCCTGGTGTAAATGAACAGAAAGAAAAATTTTCTTATTTAAAAGCTATTGGTGCAATTTCTACTGGAGATTGGTCAAGGGCTGGTTTTGAAAAAGAAGTTTTTGATAATATGAAAACTAAAGCACAGTCAATAGGTAGTGATACTGCTGGTGGCTATATTGTTCCTACAGAACAGATTATGGATATTATAGATTTACTTAGAGAAAAAATTGTAGTTGCTTCTATGGGAGCTTCTATAATGGATAATCTTTATGGTAATCCTATAGAAATACCAAAACAGACTGGTGGAACTACTGTATATTGGGTAGGAGAAAATTCTGCTATTACTGATAGCTCTTTAACTCTTGGTCAGATTACTTTATCACCTAAGAAAGTTGCTGCAATGGTTAAAATGTCAAATCAGTTTATTAGAATGGCACAGCCTTCTGGTGAAGCATTAGTAAGAAGGGATATTGCTTCTGGTATTGCACTTGAAATTGATAGAGTTTGTCTAAGAGGCTCTGGTTCTGCAAGTCAGCCTAAAGGTATTGCCAATACAGATGATATTAATACTTATGCTTTAAGTGGGGCAGTCCCTACATTTGATACATTAATAAACATGGAATATGAATTAGAAGTAGATCATGCTTTAAATGGTAAACTTGGATTTATATTTCACCCTGCAATAAAAAGGACTTTAATTAAATCTAAAGTTGCACAGTATTCAGGAGATACAGCAGGTGCATATATTATAGCTCCTACAACTGATGCTGAATTAGCTACTTGGGTTGGTTATCCTTTTAAAACTACAACTCAGGTTCCTATAAACCTAACTACAGGTGGTGGAACAAATCTTACTGAAATTTATTTTGGTAATTGGCAGGAACTTATAATTGGACAGTGGGCTGGTATGCAGTTAATGGCCTCAAAAG
>JAQVLH010000101.1 GCA_028704265.1 Candidatus Nanoarchaeia archaeon | reverse complement strand
AAATTATTTTCTTTTTTGATTTGATTAATGGGTAAGTTTTAAAAAATAGGATTTATAATTGTTATTTATGCTTGGCGGTTTTGAGAATGCTTTGAAAGGCATTATTAAAAGGATTGAAGGTACTAGCCATTTTGATGATGAGTTACTGGATAGCATTTTGAAGGATTTATCTAAGACTTTAATCTCTAGTGATGTTGAGCCGATTTTAGCTTTTTCATTTATTGAGCATGTTAAAAAAAGGGTTAAGGAAGAGAAAGGATTAAAATTCACTGTTAAAGAGCAATTTATTTATATTATTTATGATGAATTGACTAAGATTGTTGGAAAAAGTAAGGCTTTAGTTATTAATGAAAAACCTTACAAGATTTTATTAGTCGGATTATTTGGTTCTGGAAAAACTACAACTAGTGCTAAATTAGCTAAATATTATAAAAAAAGAGGTTTTAAGATTGCATTACTTGGGCTTGATACTTTTAGAGCTGCTGCAAGAGAGCAATTAAAACAATTAGGTGATAAGATTCAAGTGCCTGTTTTTGTTGATGAGTCTTTAAAAAATCCTGCTGATGTTATAAAAAAATTTGATAGAGAATTAAGCAAGTTTGATATTATTATTGCAGATAGTGCTGGAAGAGATGCATTAGATAAAGAATTAGCTAAAGAGATTAAGGATATTAAAAGGGAATTTCAGCCTACTGAAAGCATATTAGTTCTTCCTGCTGATATTGGGCAATCAGCAAAGCTTCAGGCTAAAACTTTCAAAGAATTAGTTAATGTTAAAAATGTAATTATTACAAGAATGGATGGTACTGCTAAAGGTGGAGGAGTTTTAACAGCTTGCTTTGAAGCTGATGCTCCAATAGTATTCATTGGAACTGGTGAAAAAATTGAAGATTTTGAAGAATTTGATAATAAAGGATTTATTAGCAGATTACTCGGTTTAGGAGATTTGAATGCGTTATTAAAAAAAGCGCAGGATGCTTTTACTGAAGAGGATGCTAAGAAAGCTTCTGAGAAATTTTTCAGCGGAGAATTTAATCTTATTGATTTTTATGATCAATTAAAAGGCATTAAGAAAATGGGAAGCTTGTCAAGTGTTGTTAATCTTATTCCTGGAGTTTCAGGAAAAGTTTCTTCTGAATTATTAGGAATGCAGGAAAATAAATTAAAAAAATTTGAGCCAATTCTTTCAAGCATGACTTATGAAGAATTAACTAATCCTAAGATTATTACTGGTACTAGAATTCAAAGAATTGCTTTCGGCGCAGGAGTAGCTGAACAGGATGTTAAAAATTTACTTGACAGCTTTAGGCAAATTGGCAAAATGAGTTCTAAGATTAATCCAAGGAAACTAAAAATGCTTGAAAAGAATTTTGATTTAAGCAAATTCAAAGGATTAATGTAATAATATTACTTTTATTAAATTTATGTAAATCTTTTTAAAGGGATAGCTTTTATTTTTAATTTTACATGAGCAAGTGCGATATTTGCAAGACTGAAATCAAAGAGGGTTTGATTGGAAAGATAAATGGCACTTACTTAAGGGTTGGCAAAAAAGTATTTAAAACATGCTGTAATTGTCAAAGGATATATACTATTGATGAATTGAAAAAAAAGGTGAAATAATATGCCAAAAAGAAGTCATGGACCACAAACAGGATGCAGAAAAATATTAACTAGGTCTCCTAGGAATAAAGGAAAAGTTAGCATTGTTAAGCAATTAAAAAAATTTGAAATAGGAGATAATGTTTTAGTTAAAGTTGAACCAATGATAAAAAAGAATCTTATTCATAAAAGGTTTTTAAACAAAACTGGAGTTATTGTTGAAAAAAGAGGAAACGCTTATAGGGTTAGAGTTAAAGATATGAATATGGAAAAAGATGTAATGGTTTTGCCTGTTCATTTGAGAAAATTGTGATAAAATATGAATTATAAAACGATTAAAGAAGAATATGTAACTAAAGCTGAAATTAAAAAAATTCTTTCTGACAGGAAAGATTTAGAGATGGAACAAAAGCTTACAAAAGAGCATACTGGAAATTATAAGAAACTTAAAATTGAAAAAGCTTTAAAATTAAAAGAGGATTTGCAAAATCTTAATAATATAAAATTAAAAGATGATTTAATAATTAAAATTGTTGATATTCTACCCGCAAGCACTGAGGAATTAAAAGTTGTTTTACAAATGAGTTTAATTCCTTTCAATGATGAGGAAATTGAAAAAGTATTTGAAGTAGTAAAACCTAATTTATAATACAAAATTCCTTTTAATTAAAAAAAAAGGGAGAGTTGATTAAACCATGATTCCATCAAACAATTTTTCAAGACCTATAATAAAAGAGGACTATGCAATAGTTCTTGATTATTTATCAAATGGTTATCCTATGGAAAATAGAAGGATGCCTATTGGACAAGTAATCGGTAAAAATCATTTATTCATTTTAGAAGTAATACCTAAAAAAGATGTTCCTCTTATTCCTTTAAAAGATGTTTATATTGGAAATGATAAAAGGGATGAAATTCATCATGTTTCAGGAAAGATTCCTTACTCTAAACTTACTAGTACTGCTAGAATGAATCTTGATTTAGCAATTAATAAGATTGTTGAAGAAAATTCTGAAAAATGGATTAATTTTTTTAACAAATCAGGACCTATTAGTAAAAGGTTGCACCAATTAGAATTATTGCCAGGTATTGGAAATAAGCACATGTGGGCTATTCTTGATGCTAGGCAGGAAGCTTTGTTTAAAAGTTTTGAAGATATTTCTTCAAGAGTGCCTTCAATTCCTAATCCTAAGGAATTAATAGTAAAAAGGATAAGAATTGAACTTAATGAAGAAGATAAATATAGGTTATTTGTAATATGAAAAAATTATTATTTATCTCTTTTATTTTTTTATTTAGTTTAGCTTTTTGTCAGGATTTGAACGAAACTTATAATGAAACCTTAATAAATGATTCATTAGTTTCTCCTTGGTATGTTAATTATGGTAATAAAATTTTGAATTCTGATAATTCTACATTAATTGCAATAATTATAGGTTTAGGGCTTGCTTATCTTATTGGAAAAATGGCTTTTAAATTTATTAAAATATCAATTATTATTTTGTTAATAATATTATTAATTAAAATAATTTTTTAATTCCCAATATTTATTAAAGAATCCGTTTCAGTATAAGTTATTATTATTTTAATTTCTCCTCCACTAAAAAAAATTCCTTGATATCTTGAATCAAGCAATAATGGAGTGCATTTTTCAAGGTTTAAATCTTTTATGCCTGAGCATAATTCTTCATCGCTAAGATAGACAAAATAAGGATAATCTCCTACATTTTCAGGCATTAAATATTTGTTTTCAGTTGATGAAACTAAAGATTGGCTGCTTGATTTATACAATTCTGAAATAATATAATTTACATGTTCAGCAATATTTTCAAGCTGCAAATTTAATGCATAAGTTTCAATTTGAGGTATTAAAGTGTTATATAAAAAATAAAAAACTCCTATTAAGAAAATTATTCCAATACCAAACTGAAAAACTTCCCTTATTGCATCAACTTGTGTTTTTTTATTCATAATTTAAGCATTTATTAGATCTAAAATTGTTTCAAGTTTTATTTTCCTTTCATTAAATTTTTCTTTTAATTCATTGTAAGTTTTTTCAGTAATGTCTTTATTTGCAAGTCTTGAATCAAGATTTTTTGAATCATTATCTAATTGATTTATTTCTTTTATGATTTTAACGTCCAAGTTTTTTGAGCTTCTTGGAAGATCAAGCAAAGATTTATCTTCATCAATTTTTGATTTTACATATTTTGAACTTATTAAGCTAAAAATTTGAGTTATTTCATTATCTAATTTGGATTTTAATATCTTGCTTGAAGATTCACCGCTTAATATTATTTTAAAATCACTAGATTTATCTTCAATATTATATATCCCGCTTGATTTGAACCATATATTTATTGTATCAAATTTTCTTGTAATCCATAATGCTATACTAGTAAGTATAGCCAAAATGCTAGCTGCTAAAATATAAGATTTATTTAATGTAATTCTTAATGCTAATGTTGATTCATTTGGCAAAAAATATAATGCTATGAAAACTAATCCCATTATTCCGATTAATTTCCAAAGCCATGGATATTTTGAGCCTGTCTGAACCTTCTTTTGAGCATGCAATACTGCCCTTAAAGGTTTTAATCTTCCTGCTTGAAAAATATTTTCAAACTCTGAATCTTCAAATTTTGCAAATTTATTAATAGTAATATCATAATCCATTGACTCAAGCAACTCAAGCACTTGAGTTCTGAGCAATTCAGGGTCCTGTCCCCTAATATTTAATTCATGAAACACTTCATGATTTTCCATCTTCTTGGTTTCAAAATTCTTCTCAATTTTATCAACATTAGTTCTATTATCAAAAATACTCATAATAAAAAATAAGAGTTATGTATATAAAAACCTTTTTTTAAAGTATATTTTTAAAATATTAATGCATTAAATTTAATCAATGAAATCTATAACTCCAGTTATCAGTGTTATATTATTAATTATGCTTACTATTGCTGTCAGTGCTGCTGCTTTCTTTTTTATTAATTCTCAAGTTACTGACTTGGAAGCTCAAGGCAATTTGGAATCTTTCCCTGGTGCAGATAATTCTAGATTAAATTTAGTTTCAATTACTGGAAGTAAAGCTATTGTCAGAAACGATGGTACAACTCCAGTTACAGAAGTTGTAATGTTTGTCAATGGGGA
>JAQVLH010000100.1 GCA_028704265.1 Candidatus Nanoarchaeia archaeon | reverse complement strand
CACTCAGGAGGCCTTGATGATTTAAACCCTTACAGAAAAGCTTACAAGAATTGGAAATTACCATTCTACTGCCATAAAGATGCGCTAAATTACCTTAAATATAAAAAGGACTTGGATTACTTATTTAGTTCAATTCTTGAAGAAAAAATTGTTGAGCCTAATGAGTCTTTTAATGTAGGGGAATTAAAAATTACTTCATTTAAGACTAATCATGGAAGCTTTGCTCCCGGTTCAGTCGGATACATATTGGATGAAAAAAATAAAAGGCTTGTCTACACTTCGGATTTTAGCAGCATTAATGATGAAAGCAAAATAACTGAAAAAAAAATTGACACATTAATTATTGAAGCCAACTGGTTTAATGAGCCTTTAACAAATAAGCCAGGCCATATGAGTTTTCAAAAAGCAATGGATTACATTAAAAAATGGAATCCTGAAAACGTTTATTTCATCCATTTTAGCGATGAAACTCCTGAGCCAATTAATCCTTTGCCTTATGAAATTCCAAAAAACTATAATGAATGGGATAAAACTGCAAGAAAAGCATTTAAGGACAATGGATTAGGAAAATATTGCGAGCAAGAAAACATTATTTCCTATGATGGATTAGAAATAATATTATAATAACTGCAACCGCCGGGATTTGAACCCGGGTCGCAAGCTTGGGAAGCTCGAATCCTACCACTGGACTACAGCTGCAATATAATAGAATTAATTTTTTGAATTTAAAATAATTGTCTTTTTCATCGCAATAATGATTTTAAACCAATAACTATTAATAATTAATTGTGGAAATAATAGTAAATGATAACAATTTTAATAAAGAAGTTATTGAAAAATCAAAAACTATGCCAGTACTAGTTGATTTCTGGGCAACTTGGTGCCCTCCATGCAAAATGCTGGGACCAATAATTGAAGAAATATCAAAGGAAATGAAAAGCATAATTGTCGCAAAAGCAGACACAGCTAATTGCCCAAAAATATGCATGGATTACGAAGTACAGTCAATTCCTGCTTTGAAAATTTTCAAGAACGGAAAGGTAGTTGCGGAAACAGTTGGATTTATGCCAAAATCAACATTAATAGATTGGATTAAAAAATCAATATAAATTTTTTTTATTTTTTATTTCATTTAATTCAAATATTAAAGAGATAAACATAAAAGCTGCTGCTATTATTCCTATTGTTCCTGGATAAAAATTGTCAATAATAAAAGCTCCCACAATTGGAGCTATTATCATTGAAATACTTGACAATGAATCAAATACTCCCATTATTTTTCCCCTGTTGGAATCATCAGCTTTGTTACTTATATTGCTAATCATTGAAGGCCTGCTTAATGCTCCCCCTATTGAAAAGAAGAAGAATGAAGCAAAAAGCATCCATAATGAATTGACAAAATAAATATTGACTAATCCTATTATTAGCATGATTAAACCTGTTATTGTCAATGAATCCTGGCTGAACTTGTTTGCCAATTTTGGAAAAACAAGCGCCTGGAATAATATTCTTACAATTCCAATAAACATGAATAATAAACCTATGACATCAGGGCCTATTTTTAACTGAACTTCTGAAAACAATGCCATTGAAGAAGTCAGCATGCTGAATGAAAAGATAAAGAAAAAGAATTCAAAAAATATATTTTTTAATAATGGATTTTTCATTCCTGCCAAAAAATCTTTTAACGGGAAAAAATCATTCACTTTAATTTTCACATCCTTTGAAACATTTACAGTTTCTTTCAAAAAAACAACTGTCAAGCCAAGAGTGATTAATGACATGAAAAAAGCAAGAAATGCAGGAATACTATAATCAATCGTTGCCAAGAAACCTCCAATGGCAGGGCCAATAAACATACCTAAACTAAAAATTATTCCCGAGTAGCCGTAGACTTTAAGCCTGTCTTTTCCTTTGCTTACATCTGAAATATAAGCATTTGCTAAAGTCATATTGCTTCCAAACAAACCGTCAACAAGCCTAGATAAAAATATCATAAATACTGAATTAGCAAAGCCTAAAATAAGAAAACCTATTGCTGTAGCAATTTGACTCATAATAATTAAAGGTTTTCTTCCAAATTTGTCGCTTAATTTTCCAATAATAGGCGCTGAAAAGAATTGAAAAAATGAAAATGAAGCAATAATTAATCCTACATAGATTGAGCTTACTCCGAAACTCTTGACATAATATGGCAGAAATGGCAAAATAAGACTCCATCCTAAATGCTCTGTGAACATTATTGAAAAAATAGTAATTAATTCCTTTTTATGTTCCATCACTTTAAATGTGAGATATTTATTTAAAAAATCTTTGAATAATTAATTATTATGAATACTGACTTAGTTACTGCTTGCGGAATTTACTGCCCAACCTGCTCAAGATTCATGGACGGCAACTGCACTGGATGCCTGCCTAAAAAATATAAATGCAGAGTAAAAACTGAAGTTAAAGATGTGAGATTCGCATTTTTAGCCAAAGATTTCCCTGGAAAGCATATTAAACAATTAAGTGATAAATATAAAAAAATGTACAATACTGATTTAATAAAAAATTTAGAATTCATTAAAAATTTCGGGCCAGAGAAATTTATAAAAGCTGAAATTAAAAGAATGACCTGCCCAAAATGCAAAAGCTTAATCAGCATTCATGAAAAAGGAAAATGCAGAAAATGCAAGAATTAATTATTTTATAATTTTAAATAAATCAATTACCCTTTCATTATAACCTAGTTTTTTATAAAAAATTCTTGCTTTATTGTTTGGTTCAAAAACTTTAATCCTAATAGAAGTGCATTCTTTTCCTTTAAAGAAATATTCCATTTTTTTCATTAATTTTTCACCAAGTCCTAATCCTCTGAATTCTTTCAAAATTATGAGTTCTTCTACTCTTGCGCCTTTTTCAGGAATATATTCTAAAAGTTCTGATTTTGGCTGATTTTCTAATAATCCTACAATACAACCTGCAATTTTTTCTTTAATATAAACTAAAATTATAAGCCCATTATTTTTTTTCACTTTCTTTATAATATTCTTTGTATAACTAATTCCAAATTTTGGAAGTCGCCTATTTCTTTTTAATGAATCAACTGATACAATATAATCCTGCAATTCTTCCATACATTTTTTCAAATCATAAAAAAAAGAATCATCATATTCTTTGAAAGTAATTTGCATAATATTATCATTATCAATGGATAATATTTAAAGATTATTTTTATGCAAAAAAATATATAAATGCTCTATTTAATTATCTGCAGCTTCCATTTTCAAAGTGTGACAAATTGTCACATCTTGTATTAATAAAAAAAATTACATTACAGTTGGCTACAATTTGTAGCCAACTGAATATAATAAATTTAGAATTAACAATTATTTACCATATAGTAAATAATTAATAAATTTTAAAAAAAATAGTATTATGTTTCTAAAAAAAATTATGAATTCTTGTTAATAATACTTAAATAATCTTTTAAGCTTAGTTTTTTAGAATCATTATAGCTGTTTATTATATCTTTAATAACTTGATTGAACCTTTTTTCCAAATCAGGATTTTTTCTTTTAAAGTTTTCAATAAAGCCAATATCGCTTAATTTTCTTATTTTTTTAAAATAATAAAACGCTTTTTTTTCCTCAAAATTCAGCTTAATGCCGTAATTGCTAAAAAAATGCTTGAAAAAAAATTTGTTAATAGGAACAAATATTGCCAAATCCTGAACTAAATAATCCTTATGGCAGTCAGTCCAGTCAATAAATGCGGCAAATTTCTTATTTTTAACCAGAGTGTTGCTTGTGCCAATATCTCCATGAATGACACAGGTTCTTAATTTACTCCTATCAACTTCTTTTTCCATTTCTTTAATTACTTCCTTATATTCTTTAAGCAGAGGAAAACCAAATAATTCTTCAGGGGTTGATTTTTCAATTCCGAATTCGTGGTCTAATTTTTTGTTTTTGCGCCAAAATTTATCCTTGCTAACTTTGTAGTTTAATGAAATTTTATGAAAATTGCTTATATTTTCTGCATACTCTTTAATTAATCCTGGAGTAAGCTTATTAGGATGACTGCCTTCAACATACTTTAGAATAACATAATTCTTTTTTTTGAATTTTGAAAAAAGTTTGCCTTTTTTGTCACTTATTACTTGCTGAGTTGGAACTCCTTTTTTTCTAAGATATTCCATAAATTTTACTTCATATTCTATGTCAAAATCGCTTGAGCTTTCAAATATTTTAAAAGTGTATTTTCCTTTGCTGGTTTTTAATAAATATACAGTATTTTCAACAGCAGCAGGATTGTATTTGCAAGAAATAAATGCTCCAATATCATAATTTTTTAAAATATCAATAAATTCTTCGCTATTAATCGGAGTCTTGTTCATAATAATAAAAATATATGATTAATTTAATAAAGTTTCATAAAATCTTTCAAAGATAATTTGTTAAAAATAGGATAACTATCCCTTGTCAAATGGTCTTTTCTTAATAGATTTATTTTAATAAAATAATACAAAGCTTTTTTTTCTTCTGCTTTTAATTTCATTATTTTTTTATATTCTTTAAAAAAATCTTTTATCCATTCAGGTTTTATTATACAGTTTGCTATATAATGCCCTAAATCCATAACTAAATAATATTTGTAGGAGTATGCAAAATCAATAAATCCTGAAAATTTATTATTGTGCTGCAAAATATTTACTTCAGTCAAATCTCCATGTATTATTCCTTTTCTAAGTTTTGAATAATCAATGCTTGAAAGTTTTTTAGAAAGTTCATTATAATCTT
>JAQVLH010000099.1 GCA_028704265.1 Candidatus Nanoarchaeia archaeon | reverse complement strand
ACAAAATATAATAAACACTGGAAACGAAGTTAAATTAATAGATTTAGAGGATTTGCAATATTATGATCCTGCAGAAGATTTAGGCCAATTAATTGCTCAATTCGGATTTAATGATAATTCATTTAATATATTTATGAAAGAATATAAAACTAAAGATGAATTTTTAATTAAAAGAGCAAAAATTTATGCTGAAATTATGATTTTTTCAGATTTTATATGGGAACTTTCAAGAGTATATAAATTAAGAACTAATAATGTTCATGAAGAATTTGCAAAAAAATATACTGTTAAAAGCCATTTAAATGAATCAAAAAGAAAATTTAACAAATTAAAAAAATTAAAGATTATTAATAAAAATTTTAAATTTGATTTTTTATAAAAAAAATAATGCTTTTAAAAAAATCACTATTTTTTTAGCATAATTTTTTTTAAGAAACAAAAAACAAAAAAAGATTTTATTCTGATGAAAAAATCTTTTTTATTTTTTAAAAAATTAAAAATTATTCTTTTTATTATTTAGTTTTTTTATTTATATTACCCAAGGCCTTATTCTCAACTGGTGAGAAAGCCAAAAAAGCCTTCCTTATAGAAGATGATTAGGCATGCAATAATGATTGAAGCAATGCCTAATATAATATCTCCCCTCTTACCAGTCTCTACACAGCCATTAAACATTGTGAAATTAACATTCCAAGGATAAAATAGTTTAACACCTGTTGGAGTGAACATATCTAAAAAGATATGGGCAGTGTATCCAATGCATAACTGAAGGAAAATATCCTTATTAATGAAGCTTAAAGCTCCAAAAAGTAGAGACCAATAAACGCTATGAGTCAAACCTCTATGCCCAAACCTTCTATACAAATACTGGCTTAACTTATTGAAAGACTGGCCTAAAGGAGTAGAGGGCAAGTCAATATCAGGCAATGTAGAGCCCAAAATAGTGAAAAAATTAACATGAAAATCTAAACAAACATCAATTAATACAGCAAAGAAGATATGAGTCCTTAAAATCATAACAGAAATGAGGGTAAAGGGTTTAAAAAATAAGCATTTATTTATAAATAAAGATTTTTTGACTATTATTATGTCGTTTTCAGAAAGAAATGGTTATAAAAAAATAAAAACAGAATTTCAAAAAGAAAGTATGGATGATGACTTAAAAAATAGCTTATGGAATTGTATTTCTAATTATTTTTTTAATTATTTTAAAGATGCTGTTGCATACTCAAATGCTTTAGGTTATGATTTTAAAATACGGTTTATTGAGGATTTAGCTTTTAATTTTTTTAAAATTACAATTGAGGATTTGCCTACATATAAACTTGATTTAATTAAATCTATTAAAAATTGGATTTATGAAACTGATTGGTTTAATGTTTATGATTTTATTGAAAGTATAATTAATTTTATAAAAAATTATGATTATTCTATCTCTGAAATATTAGATAATAGTTCCATATTAAAAAATTTAGAATACATATTAAATTTTATTTTAAAAAGAGAATTATCTGGATATTCTTTAATTTCTGGAATGATTACTCCAATAATATCTGACGAAGAAATAAAGGAAATTGAAAAAGTTTTAGATTTTCCTTTAAAAGGTGTAAATATTCATATTCAAACAGCTCTTAAACATTTATCAAATAAAAAAAATCCTGATTATAGAAATTCAATTAAAGAATCTATTAGTGCTGTAGAATCTTTATGTCAATTAATTTCAGGAGATAAAAATGCCACTTTAGGTCAAGCTTTAAAAATAGTTGAAAAAACATTAAAAATAAATTCTGCATTAAAATCAGGATTTTCAAATATTTATGGATATACTAGTTCTGATGAAGGTATAAGACATGCATTATTTGATGAATCAACTTTGGATTTAGAAGATGCACAATTTATGTTAGTATCTTGTTCTGCATTTATTAATTATTTAATAGAAAAATCTAACAAATCAGGAATAAAATTTTAATTAAATCTTTTCAGCAATTTCTATTAGCACACAAAAAATTAATGCCAAATTTATGAATATTCCAATTAATAAGTATTGGGTGGTGCTCATTGTGCCCACCTCAATTCTCTTTTGAGCCTTCTGTATTGTTTTCTTATTTGCTTTCCAGTGTAGCCTATGATGCTTGAAAGCTCTTGTTCGCTGTCTTTTATTCCGTCTTTCTTTCTCAGGTAGTAAGTTATTGCTGAAAAAGTGAGCTCTAATGGCTTTCCTCGAGTCAGGCCTTTTTCTAAAGCAGTGTAGTATAGTCTTTTGACTTCTTCTGTGTAGTATCCTGTGAGTCCGAATTGCTCGCAGGTTAAGTCTATTAGTCTTTCATTTGTGTTGAATCTTTTTATTGCGCACTCCATATTTTTATCAATCCTCTTGGCAGTATGTAAAAAATTAAAATTAAATGGTAATTGTTTTTGGAACAAATCCAGATTTCTATCAAATCCAGAGACTTTTAGGGTTATTAGCCTTTAATGCTTAGGGGTTTTTGGGCTTGGATTTCATGGATTTGTGGATTTCTTCCTAGTATTTTATACTTCTGTCAGGGTTTATTATTCTAGGGTCCACTCTTCCAGTCCATGGCTTGTAAGGGTTTATGGTTTGCGGAAAGTTAGCTCTCCAAGGAGCGTTGAAAGGACTCATCCCTTCTCTTATTTCATCATATCTGATGTAGTCATTCATTACCAAGCCGCATCTTGGGCAATATGACTCGAATTTTTGGTTGTACATTTTTATGTTGCAGTTAGGGCACAGCATTTTGAAACATCACCTCCGTATCAAACAGTTATGCTTATATATAAGTAGATATTTATAAAAACTAAACTAATTAGTTTAAAATGCTATGATTAAGCAAAGAATTCATGAATACTTATTAAATTGCGCGCACAGAAAAGTTTTTCAGGTTGAAATAGCAGAAAGATTAAACTGCACTCAAATGCATGTAAGCAAAACAATCAGAGAATTAAAGAAAAAAGGAATAATAACAAAAGAAGGAAAAAATGCAGTAGCTGTAATAAATCCCTTCTTACTATGTGCAAACTTAGCTTATGAAACTGAAAAAGAAAAACCCTTATATTTCCAAGCACCAGACTTTGAAGACATAATGCAAATACTCAAAAAGACTAAGTATTATGCAATAACTTCAGAATCTGCCAAAATAATCAAAAATAATAAAATACCAAAAATAATCACAGCAAGAATATTAAATAAAGACTTACCTTTACTAAAAGAATACTTTAACGAAGTAATTAAACCAGAAAAAGCAAATCTAATAATCTATCTATCAAACATTATGAAATTTATGCTAACACAGAACCATAATGAGATAGAACTTGCAAATGAATGGCAACTAATGTATGATTTAATAAGAGAAAATAAGATGAAAATTTAAATTAATTTTTTTTTAAAATAATTAATAGAAAATAATTTTATTACTAATTTAATTGGTGGATGAGTTACATAATAAATTAAATTTTCAAAAAAAGAAAATGAATTTTTTGTTTTTTTAAGTAAATTTCTTTTTTTTATCCATAAATTGTATCTGAGAGTTTTAGCACAATAAAATTCTGCTCTTAGCTCTAAAATCCAAGAGCATAACATAAAAAGAATTAAATTGGTTATTATTCCATTAATTATATTTTCAAAACTTATAATGTAAGTAAATATGTTTATTAAAAAAATTAATGAAGCACATATTAATTCTATACCAAAAAATGAAGCTAAAATCATTAAAACAATTTTTAGATTATCTTTTTTATGACCTAATTCATGAAAAATTAATAATTCAAAATTAATATTATGTTTTTTAATATAGGTTTTATTTATAATTATATCATTAAATATAGTTACTTGCCCAATATGATTATTGTTTTTATTAAAAGAATAATACATTATGTTTTTTTCTTTGATTTTTTTGGTTTTATAATTTTCTAATATTAAATTTCCAGTTTTATAAATTAATTTAGTTAAAAATGATTTTATTATATTCATTAATTAATTATACTCTTTATTTTTACTTATAAATGTTTGTTAACAAATGTTTTACTTGTTTTTAAGCCCTTTAACCTCTTAGTCTTTTATGTATATTAAAACCAAGATTGTCAAACTCAAAAGTGGAAAACTGCAAAAGTATTATTATGTTGCCATGAGTAAAAGGTATGGTAAATTAGTAAAACCAATTATCTTAAAATATATTGGAAAGAATGTTCACCCTAAAATACTGCATTGGATGAAAGAAAAGAACAAATTATTAAAAAATAGAAGAAACTAACTTGAAATTACTTTAAGATAGATTTTTAATAATAAATTACTAAATCTAATCTATGAGCATTTTTGATTTTTTAAAAAAAAAAGAAAAAATAAATAAATTTGAATTTTTAACAAATCATCCAAAAAGTAAGGATGATTTTAAAGGATTTTCTAGTTTTTCATTTACTGCTGATTTAGCAAAACATTATGAGGATGAAAAAAATAAGAAAAAAGAAAAAGAAGAAAATAAGAAGAAAGAACAAGAAAATTATATTATTCAAATAGAAAATGAAATATCTGAATTAAAAAATAAAATATATAATATTCAAGATAAAAAGAAACCATTAGTAGATGATTTTTTAGAAAGAAATCCCGGAGAGGGAATCATTATTAAAAAATTTCTTTCAAAAGAAGAAAAAAGAATAGCTTTTTCTAATTTAAATAAAACACAAAATATAATACTTGATTTAGAATCTGAATAGTTAAAAAAAAAGAATTATTAAAACATTTAAAAGATAAATATAAAAAATAAAAAAATTTATCATC
>JAQVLH010000002.1 GCA_028704265.1 Candidatus Nanoarchaeia archaeon | reverse complement strand
TCCATCCTAAAATTAATAATATTTTGGACGCTTTAAAAGTTTTATCCAAAAAAATCCCCTATTATTTAAAGATTAAATTATGACTATACTTTAATTCTTGCCCTTTTACTTGCGTGATTAAAGCATTATATTTAATTTTTAGCATGATTAATAAAATCTTGCTGACTCTGGCACCAAAATACCTATTATTGTAACTTGTTAATAATTCCAAAGAATCATCTGGCACATAATTTAATAAAAAACCTTATTTCTCGATTTTTTTCATGAATTCTTCAAAAGTTATTGTTTTGCATTTTCTTGAAAAAAACCTGTTAACATTGTAGATGTCTTTTTTTAAAAAATTCATTGAATTAGGGTGCTCCCTTAAAACGCTTTGGCCCATGTCTATGAAAACTGGCTTATTCTTGTAGTGCAAAATGTTAAACTCTGACAAGTCAGCATGAATAAGATTTGCTTTAAATAATTTTTTCATGTTTTCAATTATTTCATTGTAATATTTTTGCGGATTTTCTAAATTAACATCTTTTAATAAAGGAGAAGCCATGCCGTTATCCCCTATGAATTCCATTATCAAGACATTCTTGTTGCATGCCAAAGGCTTTGGAACCCTAACCCTTGCTTCAAAAGCTTTTGATAGGTTCCTGAACTCTTTTTTTGCCCATAGATAAACTATTTCGTGCTTTTTTTTGCTTACATGCGAAAATCTCGGGTCCCCCAGTATGTAATCAGACATTTTGTCAAAGCTTGAAGTGTACATTCTAAAAATCTTGACCGCAACGAAGCCGTTTTTCGTTGTTGCCCTGAAAACATTTGCCTCTTTTCCTGTGCTAATGCATGACTCAAGCTCTTCATAGTTCTCGCTTCTCATTTTTTCCAAAACCTTAAGGGTTCTATTGTCAAATACTTCGTTGTAAACCTTGAAAATCTCCTTAGTCATAACATACAATATTTATTGTCCCTCTCTTTTTTAATATTCACTTATATTGGAAGCTTTGAATAAAATTCCAAATAAGGTTTTATTTTTTCTTTCTTTTTTTCAAAAGGCAAATCCTTGTCCATGAGTGATTTAGAAATTCCTTTTTTTAGATATTTGAAATTTGATTTAACATAATGAAGCTCTTTTGCTTTTGAGTAAATTACCGAAAAATTAAAATTATTGATTGATTCAATTAGAAGTATCCCGTTTTTAAGCTCAGCCCATTCAAATGTTTCATTTAGTTCGCATTTGAAAAAATTATCAAGGCTTGAAAAAAATGAAGCTATGGATTCGCTTTTTGTTTTTTCATACTCAAGCTCATCACCTGACAAAATTTTTGCCTTTTCAAAATCGCTGCAAAAAAAATCTTCGTTGTTTGTCAAATAAAAATCATTTATTAGCCTATTAGATGTTTTTATTGGAGGGTAATATTTTTTTTCATTTTTTACTTGCCCGCTTTTTTTGTTCATGCCGATATTCATAGCATTTATTCTTTTTTTGAATATTGATGAAATGTTTTTTGATGGCTTTGAAATGTCATAAAACAGTGAATTTATTGTTGAATCATTTGATTTGATTATTTCTTTTGGAACATTAGCATCATATAATGCAAATATTAGGGAATCTGAAAAATCATTTTCATAAAAAACTATCTGCGATTTGTTTGTTTTAATGTATTTGAAATTGTTGTCAAACTCTTTTAGGTAATAATAGTTAAGGGTGAAAAAAGAATTCATTAAAGTTTCAAAAACGTTTTGCTGTTTGCTTGAATCATAAAAAGAATAATCTTCAACCATATTGGTTGATGCAAATAGTCCTTTGAGGCAGTAATAATCAGTATCCATTGAAAGTTAAAAAAACATACTTCTTTTTTTAAAACTTTTTAGAACTCTTCTAAGTCTTTTAGGAACCCTTTCTTTCTTAGCCATTCAACCTGTCCTTTCCTGTATGTGAATATTATGTCTCCTTTTTCAGGGTCATATTCCCATGGTGCAACTATAACTGCATCCCCATTTTTTACCCACATGCTTCTTCTTAAGCTTCCTGGAACCCTGCAAAGCCTTGTTTGCCCGTCAATGCACCTTACATACATTTTTCTAAGACCCAATAATTGCTCAACAACGCCCAGTACTTCCTTTCCTCTGGGAGTTCTAACTCTCATTATTTCTTCTTCAGGATTTGCAGAAGAAGGATTTTGGTTGTTATTTTCTTTAAATTCCTCTTCAAATTCCTCTTCAAACTCGTCAGCCATAGTTATTGAATTACATTTAAGTATTTTTAAAAGCTTTTATTCACAATCATTGTAATATAAGACATAATCCTCTTTTATTGAGGAATTGTGTTGAATGACTATTAAATCATTTTTTATTATTGTTTCATTGTGGTAATATTCATAATCAGACCATGAAACAATCAAGTTTTCAACGTAGTCGCACATGATATTTCTTAGTATTAGCTCATTATCGTTTAATGCAGCAACTTGAAAGCAGTTGCATTTTGACTTGTAATCTTCATCTTGAACTTGCTCCCTTACAAGTTTTTGAGAGTTAATGAGCCCCATGTATATGAAATAAAGCACTATCATTGATACAAATGTAAAAAATGCAAACAACGCGTATTCAGTTACTTTAGATACCATTTTTATTCATCCTCCAAAACTAACATGATTTTTCACTCCATCTTTTATTGCATAGCTTCCTATTATTGCAAAAGCTAAGCCTATTATTGAAAAAACAATGATTAGACTATAATCTGCTGATTTTGATAAAAAATAGCTTGCAGGATAATAGCTGGATAAAGCTATTGGAAAAATAAATGTTAATATGAATTTTATGACATTTGGAAAAATGTTTAAAGGATAATTTGAAAACCTGCTCGCTGTCCAGAAAATATCCAGGATGTTTTCTGACCTGGGATTTTTGAAAAAGAAATTCATCAATATTCCTGCGATTCCGTAGTAGCAAAGCAGGGAGATAAAGATAAGGTAAAAATATGAGAGAGTTCCAAGTAATGTTATTTGAATTTTTAGTTTTATTATTGAATATATTAGCAGCAAAAAACCTGAAGTTATGTCCATTATCCAATACGCATTAAATGATCCTATTATCATGTATATTATTGTGTTGAATGGTTTAAGCAGGACTTGGTGAAAATTTCCTGATTTCAATCTCCAAAGGTTTGAAAAAACTATTCCCAAAACTGATGAGCCTGCAAGGCTTAAGGATATCCTGGCAGTTGCTATTAAAAAAAACATCTCGTTTATTTCCCATCCTTGAAATCCGCTGCTTATGTTGTAAATAAAGTAAAGCAGCAGTGGCTGGAGAAAAAACTCAAAAAAGTCAGCAAAGAACTGGAAAAAAGTTGCCTGTTTGTGGGAGAAAAACTCGCTGAAGTCCATTAATATGTGCCTTACCAAAACATCAATGTACTTATTCATGCCCCAACCCCTTCAAATTTTTTCAAAGTTATCTTAAAAAAGAAATTGAATGTCCCATACAGCACAATTATCCACACTATTTGTATTAGCATTACTCCTAGGATTTCTTTGAATGAATAAATGTTTAAAAAAATCTTTGTTGGCTCGTATAAAAGAAAATTGAATGGCAAAAATTTCAAGACGTTCTGCAAAGCCAGAGGAAAAAAATTAAGAGGAAGGTAGAATCCTGAGATGAATTGTATTACGAATCTTTTTATCCTTTCAAGAGGCATGTAGTTAAGCGTCTTAAAATATAGTAGTGACCAGGATAAAGAAAAAAAGCAATTTATTAGCAAACCCAAAAATAAGCTGATTATTGAAAGTATTATTGCAGGTTTGTTGTATATTTGCATCCCGAAAAAAAGCATGGCTATTGCATGTGTTGGAATGGATTCGTATATTAGGGAAAAAAATCTTCCGCCTAAAGATTTTGAAACCATGCTTATGCTGAAATTGACCGGCTTAAGGAGGCTTGTTGAAAGCTCGCCTGAGTAAATCTTTGCGCCTATTTTTTCGCTTATGTTGTTAAATATTATGTTTCCAAAAACTGCCTGAAACAAGAAATAGTTAATTGTTTGCCCTATGCTGAATCCTCCTATTGAAAGTGAATTGGAGTTTGAAAAAATTGCAGTCCAAATAAGAATATTTATCATCATTGATATTGGCTTTGAAATAATCCATAAAATAAACCTTGACCTGTCTGCCAAATCCTCTTTTATTTCCATTTTGAAAAATTCTGAATACTTATTTATCATTTTTGCTCAGGTAAATCTTTTTTATTATGCTTTCAACGCTTTCGTCATCAACGTTGATGTCAACAATAGGGTATTTGTCAATAAGTTTCTTTATCACATTTGTTGGATTGACTTTTAGGGCATTAACTCTTATCTTTGCCTTGAATTCCTTGTGCATTAAAACTTCACAGTTATCCAGTTTTATTTCCTTGACTTTTTTTTCAAACTCAACTGTCAAGTCTTTGTAGCTTACGAATTTTTTCTTTAGGCTTTCAAGGCTTCCTTCATAAACGTGAATTCCTTTGTCTATTAGTATTATCCTATGGCACAACGCTTCAACGTCATCAATGTCATGAGTTGTGAGTATTACTGTTGTGCCCCTTTCCTTGTTTATTTTTTTGATAAAATTCCTTATTTTTTCCTTTGCCACAACATCTAGACCTATTGTTGGCTCGTCAAGGAATATTATTTTAGGATTGTGCAGTATGCAGTTTATGAATTCGCATTTCATCCTCTCCCCCAATGAAAGGTTTCTAACGAGTGTCTTGCTTATTTCTTTTACTTCCAAAAGCTCTGTAAGTTCGTTTAAGTTTTTTTCAAAATCTTTTTTGGAAATTTGGTATATTGCTTGTGTTAAATAAAAACTGTCTATTGCTGGAAGACTCCAGCTAAGCGTGCTTTTCTGCCCCATCACAACCCCTATGTTTTGCACGTATTTTTCCCTGTCATCAAAAGGCACGTAACCCATAATTTCTATTGAACCTGAATCAGGGTAAAGTATTCCTGTAAGTATTTTAATCACTGTTGATTTTCCTGCTCCGTTTGGGCCTAAATATCCAAGTATTTCTCCTTTTTCCACACTAAAACTTATGTTTCTTATTGCCTCAACTAATTTATATTCCCTTTGAAAAAGGCTCTTTATTGCATTCCATAATCCCTGTTCCCTCGTGTATTTTTTGAAAGATTTTTTTATTTTTTTTACAGTAATAATTTCCATAAATAAAAAAAAAGAAGCTGATTATTTAATTATATTGCGATTGTGACAACATCATTGTCTTGCAGTTCATGCTTTAATCCCAGCTTTTGCCCCGGAAATTTTGCGCTTTTTCCCCAAACTTGAGAATACTTGAAGTACTGGACAAAATCTTTATGCAGCTTTAATGCCAAATCATAAATCGTGTCCCCTTTGTGCATTATTAGGGCGTTTTTCATGTCAGGCTCTTTTCCTCTTGGTTTTAAAAATATCCTTATTATTCTTGTTTTTTCAAAAATTTCCTCTTTTAGTTTTTCTAGCCCTAATCCTTTGTCAGCGCTGATTAGTATTGCTCCTGGAAATTTTTTCTTTAGCTCAAGAATCTCTTCTTTTGAAAGCTGGTCGCACTTGTTAATAGCTATTAATGAGGGGCAGTAGTGCCTGTTTTCAAGCAAAGCATCTATGAAATCATTGATGCTTACATCTTCTCTTATTATTACTTCCGCGTTGACCATGCCGTATTGCCTCATGATTTCTTGTATCATTTCGTCGCTGATTTTTGTCAGTTCATAAGTTGACTGCACATTAATTCCCCCTTTTGGCATCTTTTTGAAGATTACTTTCGGAGGCTTGCAGTCAAGCCTTATTCCTGCATTATATAGCTCTTTTTTTATTATCTCCACCCTGTCAGTTCTTTTTGCTTCAAGAATCATTACTATTAAATCAGCGTTTCTTGCAGCTCCGAGCACTTCAGTTCCTTTTCCTTTTCCTTTGCTTGCGTCGTCAATTATTCCTGGCAGGTCAATTATTTGAAGCATCGCGTCTTTGTATTTCATCATTCCGGGTATTGCTGTAAGCGTTGTGAATTCATATGCTGCAACTTCAGATTTTGCATTTGTTAATTTGTTTATTAGCGTGCTTTTTCCAACACTTGGAAAACCCACTAAGGCAATTGTGGCGTTTCCGGATTTCTTTATGAAATATCCTCCGCTTGATCCTCCTTGGCCTTTTTTCTTCTCAGCCAAATCTTTTAGCTTTGCAATTTTTCCATAAAGGCTTCCTATGTGATGCTCAGTTGCTTTGTTTTTCTGGGTCTTTGCTATTTCCTTTTCAATCTCAGCTATCTGCTCCTCTATTGTTGACATATAATAGATTTTAGTCTTGCTTAGCTTTTAAGAATTCTTCTTAAGGGGAAAAATTATTCGCCTTTGATATTTTTTTCAAAGGCCAATAATTAAAAAAATATTAAACGCGATCTTGTAAAAAATCGTTTTCGCATTCGTCAGTTATTGCCAAAAGGATTTGCTTATGCACCTTGTCATTGTACCTCTTATCATGCTCCAAAAATGAGTTAAATTCCTGCTGAGAAATCAGTCTTGATTGCCCAGATAATGCTTTTTTAATTGATTCATATTCTTTTTTTATTGTGTACGCGCCGTCAATTTGAAGTATGCTTGACAATTCTTCGCTACTAATTCCTGAACCCATCATTACTTGGCTGATTCTTTGTCTTCCAAGCACTTTGTCTAAACCCATAGGAATTACCTGCTTTTTTATGGCTGTGGCCATTATTTTTTCGTCAGAATCCAGCCCTGACAATTTTTCTCCTTCTGACAAAATATAATTGTTTTCTGAAAAATCATTGGTTACCTTAAAGTCGGACAAAGGAGCTTTTGCATAAAATATTGCAAGATTGCTTGAAGGTATTCTGTTTGACTCGTCAACACGTATGCTGTATTCGCTTGTTTCCATAAATCTTGCATGGTTTATAGTATCCTGCGCACTCAACTCAATTCCTGCAGGAGAGCTTTTAGCATTTTTTACGACAACTATTGCATAAACCATGTTGTTGTTTTCATAGTCTTCAAAATTGCAGTAATATCCGAAGAAAGGCACTGCTGTTATCTGGCCTTTTTTTAAGCCGTCCTTTGATATGCTGTTCATTTTTTCCAAGAATTCTTCATAAACTATTCTGTCAGTGTGCCAGCTGAATCCGTGGTATAAAACTGGCAATAAGCCCTGGCTAGTTTCGTTTATTGATGGAGAAAAATGCTTTAATATTTTTTCCATTTCGCCCTTGTTAAAATCCTTGTTCGGATTTAGCTCAACCCTGCATATGTTTTGGTTTTCTTTTGTGTAATTAACCATACCCAAATAAAGGAAAAGATCTATTTATAAACTTTATTTAAACCTAACTGTAGCATATATAGGTTAATTTTAAAGTATTTTTAGCTTTTTAATAAAAATGCCATTTTAAAGCCAGGGAATAATGTATTTATAGATAAATTTTTAAAACCATCAATTCACTAATTATTACTATGGCTAAGAAAGTTTTCAATAAAAGGATTCGAAGGAAAAACAGGGTTACTGAAAGAAGAAGGCTTAAAAGCATAACCAAGAAATCAATCCAGGATAAAATAAAAAAATCCCTTGATTCACAAAATAAGGATGCTAAATCTGACAAATAATTTTTAATTTTTTAAAAAAATATTTTTTCTACATTTCATTCAATTTAAGAACCTGCAAGGACTCCCTGAAATCCATAATCATTTCAGATAATTTTGATGCCCCCTTGTCAGTTATTGAATAAATTTTTTTGAATCTTCCGCACTCAATGGTTGAAGCGCTGTCAATGCACCCGTCTTCTTCAAGGGTTGAAAGAACAGGATATAATGTTCCGCACGAAGGTTTCCAGTTGTATACCTTTTCAAGCTCCTTGAATAATGCGTATCCATGGAATGAATGCTTAGATAATAATGTTAAAACGAGTAATTTTAAGTTGCCTTTTAAAAAATCGCTCATGATATTTTATTAATTACCTTTTCTTTAAATATGTTTTCACTATAGAGTAATGTATGGGGCACCTACTGCAGGATATATTATTTTGATACGCTTTTCTTTGTCAATTACTGCAATAAAATCTTTTATTTCTTCAAAATCTTTTCCTAATTTTTCAGAAAGGGAAATAAAGCTCACCTTTCCTTGCTTTTTAAGCATTGATATCAAAATATCATAGCTTTTATCCTTCTTCTCCTTGTAAGGTTTTATTTTTTTAGAAATGCTGGCTTTCATCCCATTAAATATAGATAAAAGAATTATTTTAAATAACTTGCGATTAAAAAGTAATTATTGTGAATGAAGTAATAAGCTTAATAATTAAAAAAAAAGAACTATCAGGCATTAGCCATGATGTTGTGCTAAAAGAAATAATAAGAAACATTAATCCAAAACTAAAGAAATTGATTGATGAAAAAAGATTCAAGTCAGGGGAGTTCAAAAAATTTGTAAAAAACGTCAGGGCGCAATTAAGAAGGCAGTTTGGAGCATTCAACAATCCTAATGTTGACAGATTGAATCTTTTAAGAAAAAAAGACTACCAAGGATTGCTTTTAAGCCACCAGAGCAGCAAAGAAAGGCTCCCTTATTACAATGAAGTTTATTCTAAAATATTCAAGGGCATTAAATCAGTTTCGATCATTGATATTGGATGCGGTTTTAACCCGTTGAGTTCAAAATTCATGAAACCTTTTATAAGAAAATACTTAGCTCTTGATATTAATGAAAATGATTTGAAAATAATACAAGAGTATTTTGATGAG
This sequence comes from Candidatus Nanoarchaeia archaeon, assembly GCA_028704265.1. Taxonomy (GTDB): domain Archaea; phylum Nanobdellota; class Nanobdellia; order Tiddalikarchaeales; family Tiddalikarchaeaceae; genus JAQTTT01. Next base: position 10,471 of record JAQVLH010000002.1, on the reverse strand, counting down.
TTAAAAATAAACGGCTTGACCAAGGTTTTTGACGCAACTAACCTGGAAAATTACTCATTTGATGAAGAGTTTGACATATGCTTTGCATTCAAGCTTTTTGAAATACTTGAAAGGACTAAAAGCCATAGATTAACTGAAGACATAATTTTAAAGATTCCAGCAAAAATTATAGCTGCAAGCTTTAGCACAAAGACATTAAGTGGCGCACCAATGACTCGCAAAAGAAGGATTTGGTTTGAAGTAATGTCAAAAAGGCTGGGATACAAAATTGAAACGTTCATGGTGCCAAATGAATTGTTTTACATTTTAAGCAAATGAATAGTTTTTTAAAATAAATAGCTATTAATTTTAATTTATGCTGAGGCAGTTATATTGACCTCGGTGAGGTGAAAAAAAATGAAAATAGTGATAAGTAATCCAAAAACTGGAAAAAGCTACCAAAAAGAGATTGACAAGAATTCTGAATCAAGATTTTACCAAAAAAAAATCGGGGATGTAATTAACGGGGAATTGATTGATTTGCAAGGATTTCAATTCAAGATTACTGGAGGAAGCGACACAGCAGGTTTTCCTATGCGTAGCGACCTTAAAGGAGTTAAGAGGAAAAAGCTTTTACTTACAAAAGGCGTTGGATTAAGAAACGGCGAGAAAGGTTACAGGCAGAAAAAAAGCGTAAGGGGCAACACCACAAATGATGAGACTGCTCAAATTAATACAGTAATTGTTAAGGAAGGCACTGCAAACCTTGATGAAGTTTTAAAGAAAGAAGAAAAGAAATAATTATATTTTAAAAAAAAAATCTTTCCAGCATAAGCTGGAATTTTTTTTAATTGTTTTATATGCAATTTATTATAGCAGTATTCATTATTCCGTTAATATTTACTGAAATAGAATATCTGCCTTGAGTTAAATTGTATTGCTCTTGAATACTTTTTATTTCATTTTCATCCATTGATATTGGAATAAATGAAGTTTGAATAGCTGTCATGTTTTCATTGTTTAATGTTACAATTGATGTTGCATTAAAACTTGCTCCCCTATTCATCAAGTAAAAGTCAACTTTGCTTGTGTTTAAGTTGCATTGCGCTGAAATAATGCTAAAGCTTATTGGATTTTCAGCAACTTGCACTGTGCTAGAGAACACTACTTTGTTAAGATTTATTGTCCTTATTTTTCCAATCACTTTGTAGCTTTCTTCATAAATGCTATTGTCTGGTTTTGACAAAATAACAGTTGCTGGCTTTAACACATTCCCTTTGCATGAATATGTTGCTAAATATTTGTTTGCAATTTTAATGCTGGAAACTAGGCTGCATTCACTTGTTTTTTCAGAAGTTATTGTTTGCTTCAAATAAACATCCATGTTTTTATCAAGGGGTTTATTGCTTTGCAAGACAATATTAATGCTTGATTTAGAACTCAAATCACTTATTGATACGGCAAATGAGTTTCCAATAAAAAGCATTGATATTAGAATTAAGCTAATTATTTTATTCATAGATACTATTATAGATAAAATTCTTTTTAAAAAGTTTACCCCTGCAACAGCTAATTCATTTATAATTTTTCATTATTTATATTTATTATAAATTAATCTAATACAAAGATTTTTTAAAAGATATAAGATATTTTACTAATTAATGGCAAGCAAAGAATTAATACCTGAGGTAACAATTGGAATGGTTGGCCACATTGACCATGGAAAAACCACTCTTTTACAAAAGCTTACAGGCAAATGGGCAGACACTCACAGTGAAGAGATGAAAAGAGGAATTACTATAAAATTAGGTTATGCCAGCTGCACTATTTACAAATGCAAAGATTGCACAGGAGCTTCATGTTATTCTATTTCAAAAAAATGCATGAACCACATGTCAGATAATTCTGTTTCTAGAACTGTCAGCTTTGTTGATTCTCCGGGACATGAAGCTTTAATGGCTACAATGCTATCTGGAGCAAGCATGATTCATGGAGCAATATTAGTTATTGCTGCAAACGAGCCATGCCCTCAGCAGCAAACAGCCGACCATTTAAAGGCGTTAGAAATTACCGGAATAAAAAATATTATTATTGTTCAAAATAAAGTTGATTTAGTTAATGATGAAGAGCTTAAAAAAAATTATAATGAAATTAAAAAATTTATCAAAGGAAGCGTTGCAGAAAATGCTCCAATAATCCCGCTAAGCGGACAGTCAGGAGTAAACGTTGATGCATTATTAAATGCTATTGAAGAATATATTCCTAACCCAAAAATAAACAAAGAAGATTCGCCAATAATGATTGTTGCAAGAAGTTTTGATTTAAACAAACCGGGAAAAGAAGTTAAAGATTTATTTGGAACTGTTTTAGGAGGAGCATTGAAACAAGGAGTGCTAAAAAAAGGGGATGATATAACTATACTTCCAGGAATTAAAGTGAAAGATAAATGGGAACCCTTAGTTGCAAAAATTGAAGCAATAAATTATTCAAATATATTTGTTAATGAAGTTACTCCAGGGGGCAGTTTTGGTTTATCAACATCTATTGATACTTATTTTGGAAAAAATGATAAATTATCAGGAAGCGTTGTTTGCTTAAAAGATAAACCTATTAATGTTTACAATAGTCTAGAATTAAAATTTAAAATACTTGATAATTCAATCCTTAAAGTCAATGAAGTTTTGCTGCTTAATAATTGGACTGCAAAAACAACAGGAATTGTTAAAAGCGTTAAAAAAGATGTTGCATCTTTAATATTAGCATTGCCAATTGCTTCTATGAAAAATGAAAGGATTTCTATTTCAAGAAAAACAGGAAACAGGTGGAAACTTAGCGGATGGGGAGAGATATTATAAAAATAATATTTGATACAAATTTTTTATTTATTCCCATAAGGGAAAAAGTTGACATAATTTTTGACATTAAGCATGAACTGCCTGGAGTTAAGGAATTTTTTATTATAAAAGAAAGTATTGAAGAGCTGAAAAAGCTTCAAAAAAAAGGAATAAAGGATGCAAACTTGGCAGTAGAAAACATTTTAAAGCAAGAAATTAAGATTTTAGATATAGATGGCCCAAAAGATGTGGATGATAAGATAATTTTCGCAGCTTTGGAGCAAAATGCTTTTATAGCAACAATTGATAGAGAACTTATAAAAAAAGCCAAAAGCAAAGGATTAAAAATAATTGGTTACAATAAAAGTAAAAAGAGAACAATGGTGATTTGAATTGTATAAAATATTAACAGTTATGGATAGAGTAAGGGTTGACCCTATTAATTTCAAAGATGACATTAAAGAGAGTATTAAAATTGAAATAATGAAAAATTATGAAAACAAATTAGAAGATAATAAATTTTTATTATGCTTAATTGATGTGATAAGTGTTGGTGAAGGATTAATTATTCCTGGTGATGGAGCAATATATTATGAAACTACATTTAAGATTCTTATTTATGAACCAATAATAAAAGAAGTTGTTGAAGGAGAAGTTTCTGAAATAACCGAATATGGAGCATTTGTAAGAATTGGCCCAATTGAAGGATTTATTCATATGAGTCAAGTAATGGATGATTTTGTTAGCTTTTCAAAAACAAAAAGCTTATTAGGAAAAGAAAGCAAAAAAACACTTAATATTGGAGATTATGTTAGAGCAAGAATTATTGCAGTTAGTATGAAAAATTTAAAAGATGCAAAAATAGGCTTAACTATGAGACAATTAGGGCTCGGAAAAATTGAATGGATTAATGAAGGAGATAAAGAAGTTAAAGCTGAAAAGAAAAGTGTAAAAGAAGAGAAGGTTGGAAAGAAATGAGTAATGAATACGCATGCAAAAAATGTAACAGGTTAATTACTACTAAAAGTTGCTCTTTATGCCAAGGTGCTCAAGCAAGCAAAAATTGGAAGGGCATTGCAGTAATATTAAATAGCACAAAAAGTAATATTGCAAAAAAATTAAAAATTGAATCAAATGGTGCTTACGCTTTAAGGGTGAGATAAAAATGAAATTAATTAATAAAAAAGAAGATAAATTAACAAATAAAATAATTTATGAACTTGAAATGGATTACAAGGGACAAAAAACTCCTGACAGAAAAGCCGTTTTAGAAATGGTTAATAAAGAATTAAGAATTGAAAAAAACTTAATGGTTATAAAAAAAATAGATAATATTTACGGCAAAGAATCTGCAAAAGTAATAATTCATGCTTACAAAGACAGGCAAGATTTAGAAAAAAATGAGCCAAAATATTTAATTAAAAGAGTTACTTTCAAAGAAGATGAGAAAAAAGAGGAAGTGAAGGCATAAAATGGGAAAGAAGAATGTAAAAATAAAAGGAAAGACAAAGCACACTAAAGCTGACCCTAGTAAGAAGTATAAAGCTTACAAAGTTGAAAATGATAAAATAACAAGAACTAAAAAAAATGTGCGTTAAATGCGGCGCTGGAGTTTATATGGCCGAGCATAAAGACAGATATCATTGCGGAAGTTGCGGTTATACATTATTCAAGAAAAAAGAATGAAATTAATTCTTTTTTTCTATAATTTTTTTTTTAATAACATTTTTAAATAGTATTTTTTAAATTGCTTTTTAAAAATGACAGATCATCTATATAGATTTAGTTTAGCATTCCTTGGCGATTTTAATAAAAAAGAATTTTTTTCAATTAATTTTGGCAGCAGTATTTGCGAGCTTTATCCTCATTCAATAAATAATTATAATAAAAATGAAAATCAATCCTTTATTAATGATATTTGGAAAATGTATGAAATTGCAAATTCATTAATGACCGAGGATGCTTTAATTTTAAGCGCAGATTCAGATAATACACATGATGAAAAACCTTCCATATATTCAATTAATGATTTAATAATTAAACATAATAAAAATCTTGAATCAGATATTAAATATGCTAATGCTTTAATAATAAGAAATGAAGGGGAATTTAAGTATCATTATATAAAAAGAGTAATAGAAACCTATGAAAAAGTTAAAGCACCTATTAATGTTTCACCTATAATTGTGTCAAATAAATATTTTAATAATATTAGAAGCGAAAAATTTTTGGAAGATGCTTTAATTAAAATTAGCAAAGAATTAGTACTAAAGCAAGGAAAAAAACTATAAATACTTTTTAAAAATGTTTTTAAGCTAGATTATTTTTCTATTTAATCATGATTAAGCCTACAATAAAGGTTGCTTATTTTGGAAATAATAAAATATTAAAAGAGAATGTTTCTATTGAGCAATCATCTATTTCAGCATTGAATGCGCATTTTAAGATGTATACTGCAATCCGAAATTATGAAAATGAAGAAGTAGAGTATATGATATGGGATTTAACTCCTATTTATGAATTATCTAAAAAAAATAATATTGAACCATTAATGCTTAATTATACTCGTGGCTCAAAAGGAATAATACTAAATGCTTATGAATCTACATTAAATTTAAATGAAGTTTCTATACTTACTGAAAAATTAAAAAATTTAAATATTCCAATATTTATGATTTACAATAAAAATAATGAAGAAACTAATAATATAATTAAAGATAAAAAATTAAATTTAGCATTAAATCTTGAAGAAGCATTATTACCAATGTATAATAATTTTATTAATAAACTTTTTTAAGAAAACAATTGATTAATATTGCTATGATTGTTTTAGGAATTGAGTCTACTGCGCATACTTTTAGCGCAAGCGTAATGAATGAAAATGAAGTGCTTTCTTTAGAAAGCAAAACATTGACAACTGAATTAGGAGGACTTATTCCTAGAGAAATTATAGAGCATCATATAGCAAACGGGCCTGAAATAATTAATAAAGCATTAATTGCTGCAAATAAAAAAATAAATGAGATTGAATTAATTTCTTTCAGCCAAAGTCCAGGAATTGGAGGAGCTTTGCAAATAGGTGCAGTTATTGCCAGAGCTTTGTCATTAAAAAATAACATTCCATTAGTTGGAGTTAATCATTGTATTGCTCATTTAGAAATTGCGAGAATGATGTCTGGACTTAATGACCCTGTAATGCTTTATACTAGTGGAGCAAACACTCAAATAATAGCATTTAGTGAGGGAAAATACAGGGTTTTTGGAGAAACACTTGATATGGGTGTTGGTAATTTTATTGACCACGTTGGAAGAATTTTAAATATAGGTTTTCCTGCCGGGAAAAAAATTGAGGAAATAGCACTAAAGGGGAAAAATTTTATTGAATTACCTTACAAAGTCAAAGGGATGGATATTAATTTTGGCGGAATTTATTCAAATATTGTTAATAAAATTGAAAGCAAAAATTTTAACATAAATGATTTATGCTACAGCTTGCAGGAAACTGTTTTTGCAATGCTTGTTGAAATCTCTGAAAGAGCTTTAGCCCATTGCCAAAAAAAAGAGCTCGTGCTCACAGGAGGAGTTGGAGCAAACAAAAGATTGAATGAAATGTGCGAGAAAATGTGCAAAGACAGGGGAGCAATTTTTAAGAGTATTCCAATAAAATATAGCGTTGACAATGCTAGCATGATTGCATGGACTGGATTATTAAAATATAAAAGCAATGGTGCGGATAAAATTATTGATACTGAAATTAGTCAAAAAACGAGAACTGAAGAGGTTGATATTTTTTGGAGAAAGCAATCAGAAAATTGCAATGAAGTTTTAAGTATGCCAAAAAATCAAGATTCTGATTTTTTAAATATAATTTCAATGGGTGCTGAAGCAATAATCAGAAAAATTAATGATGAAGAATTAATTAAAGACAGGATTAAAAAAAATTATAGGCTTGAAGAAATTGATGATAAACTAAGAATATCAAGAACAAAGATTGAATTTAGTATTTTAAAAAAAGTGATTCAAAAAAAAATACTAGTCCCCAAGGTTTGGGATTTAGAAAAATTTTCATTTAAAATGCAATATTTAAAAGGGGAATTAATCAGGGATTATCTGCATAACTGCATTAATAAAAAAAAATTATTTAAAATTATTGGAAAGCAAATTAATCTAATGCATGAAAATAATATTGTTCATGGAGATTTGACAACGAGCAATATGATACTTGTAAAAGATGATGTTTATTTTATTGACTTCAGTTTAGGAGGATTAAGCGGCAAATTGGAAGACAAAGCAGTTGATTTACATTTAATCAAGCAGGCATTAATTGCAAAACATAATGATTGCTGGAAAGAATGCTTTGATGAAATATTAAGCCAATACAAAAATAAAGAAGTTTTAAATAAATTAAAAAGCGTTGAAAAAAGAGGAAGAAAGAAAGCTTAAAATTATTTTATAGTTCCATGCCCGCTAAACAAATGCTTTATCTTTAATTTTTTTAATTTCTTCAAAGTTTTTTGCATTAATTCTTCACTGCTATGAATAAAATCAGTTCTTCCTATTAATCCATTTTCAAATATAGTGTCTCCGCTAAATAATATTTCATGCTTTTTTTCATATAAACCAATACTCCCTAATGTATGACCAGGCAATTGCAAAACCTGAAAATCATATTGTCCAATATTGATTTCATCATTTTTTTTTAAAACCCTGTCAATTTTGAATTTTTCAATCTCTTTGCCTTTCCATGAAGGGCAGTAAAACAAAAACTCATCAATATTTTCATCATCTTGGCCTATGAAGATTTTACAATTAGTTCTTTCCTGAATTTTTTTAGCAAAAAAAACATGATCCGGATGAATGTGAGTTAATATTAAGATGTCAACTTTTTCTTTAAAATCAAATCCAGCATCAATTAATATTTTAATTTTGCCGTCAACATAATAATTATTGCATAAGCCCTTCATCAGAAAAATTTTTGGATAAACCTCAATCATAATTTAATTATAATTTTGTTAATGAATAAAAAGATTATTAAAAAAAGTTAAAAACAACTAAGAGCTTTTTAATCTATTATGAAAATGCTTGAATTCCCTGAGCTTAAACAATCAAGCAATTATGACTGCGGAGCAATAGTGATTCAAGGAATATTAAATTATTATGGCATTGATATAAGGGAAGATTTTATATTAAAAGAGGCAAAAACAACAATAAATGGAACTCCTATTAAAAGTATTATACAAATATTACAAAAACATAAAATAAAATGTATTGCCAAAGAAATGACAATTAATGATTTAATAAATTATATTGATAAAAATATTCCCGTAATAGTGCATCTTCAGGCTTATTGGAAGAAAAAAAATGTTAATTGGAAAATAACTTATGAATCCGGACATTATGCAATAGTTATAGGTTATGATTCGCAAAGGATTTATTTTGAGGACCCTTTTACGCTTGAAAGAACTTTTTTAAAAAATAATGACTTGCTTGAAAGATGGCATGGGATGTCAGATGATAATAAAAAAGTCAAAATGTTTGCAATAGCCGCAATAGGCAAAAAAATTAATAATTATAAAAAAATAATAAAAATGAAATAATTTAATTAATGCGCATTTTTAAATACTTAAAATTGAATGATAAGCTTTTTAAATGAATAATTGTTCGTAATTTCCTATGGCAAGAATGCACTCAAGAGCAAAAGGTAAAAGTAAAAGCGTAAAGCCAATTTTATCAAACAGCAAACAATGGGTTAGTTATAAACCTGAAGAAATTGAAACTTTGATTGAAAAAGTAGGAAAAACTGGCATTAGAAGCTCGAAAGTAGGAATGATTTTGAGAGATTCTTATGGAATTCCAAGTGTTAGAGATTTAACTGGAAAAAAGTTAAATAAAGTTTTAAAAAATACTCAAAAACAAGAATTGCCTGAAGATTTATTTAATTTAATGAAAAGAGCAGTAAATGTTAAAAATCATTTAGAAAAAAATAAAAAAGATTTTAGCGGAGATCATGGATTTAGATTAATTGAAAGTAAAATTAAAAGACTTGTTGAATATTATAAATCAAAGAACGTTCTTGATTCTTCATGGACATATAATATTAAGAAAGCAAAATTGCTTGTTGAATAAGGTCTTAATTGAATTGGAGGAAATATTTAAGCAAATTAGATTTTTAAAAAAAATGACAATTATTGCCAAAAATAGAAATCTTTAAAAAAACTTGCTTGATTTTTGAATAGATATGGTAGCTAAAAAGAGTGTTAAAATAGGAAAGAAGAAAAAATGGTTTGACATAGCTTTGCCAAGCAGCTTAAAAGGTGAAGTTTTTTCCCAAGGATTTGCTGAAACACCTGAAGAGTTACTTAATAAAACAATGACTATTTCATTAGGAGATGTAATTGGTGCTCCTTCAAAAAAACATATTAATCTTAAATTAGTTATTAATGCAATAAAAACAAGCGTTGCTCATACTGATATTAAAGCATTAGAAGTTAATCCTTCATTTTTATTAAGAAAATCAAGAAAGAATAGTAAGATTACTGCAAAATCTGTTGGACAAACTAGTGATGGTTTTAAAGTAGATGTAAGGCTTTGTGCAATAACTAATGGGCATTGCATTTCAACAGCTAAAAGGGAAATAAGAAAAATACTAACTGAATATTTGTCTAAAATAATTAAAGAGTCAAGAAAAGATGCAATTATTTCAAATCTTATTAGCAATACAATTCAAGCTAATATAAAAAAGAGTGTTCATAAAATATTCCCAATCAGAAGCGTTGAGCTTGAAAAAGTAAAAATTTTAAGCAAATAAATTTTTAAAAACAACAATTATAGGATTGTTTATGTTTAATAATATTCTTGAAACAATAGGAAATACTCCGTTAATTAAGATTAATAATATTATTAAAAAAAAAGGAATAAATATCTTCGCAAAATTTGAAGGCACTAACCCTACTGGAAGCATAAAAGATAGAATTGCTTTAAAAATGATTGAGCAGGCTGAAAAAGAAGGAGCCTTAACTAAAGACAAAACAATTATTGAAGCAACTAGCGGAAATACTGGAATTGCTTTAGCAATGATAGGAGCAGTGAAAGGTTATAATGTTGAAATTGTTATGAGTTCAGCAGTAAGCATTGAAAGGCAAAAAATGATTCAGGCTTTCGGGGCAAAAATAACTCTGACTTCCAAAGAATTAGGCACTGATGGCGCAAGAATCAAATTAAAAGAATTAATAACAAAATACCCTGACAAGTATTTTACAACTGATCAGTTTTCAAACAAATATAATAAATTAGCTCATTACAGCACTACTGGAAAAGAAATTTGGGAACAAACAAAAGGAAATATTGATTACATTGTTTGCGCTCTTGGCACTAGCGGAACAATCATGGGAGTTGGAAAATACTTAAAAGAAAAGAATCCTAAAATTAAAATTGTAAGCGCTGAACCAGTAAAAGGCCACTATATTCAAGGATTAAAAAATATGAAGGAAGCATTAGTGCCATCATTATATGACGAATCAGCAATTGATGAAACGATCATGATTGAAAGCGAAGAAGCTTTCGAAGTATCAAGAAGAATAGTCAGAGAAGAAGGAATCTTTGTAGGAATGAGTAGCGGTGCCGCAATGCTTGCAGCAATCAAGCTTTCTGAAAAAATT
>JAQVLH010000098.1 GCA_028704265.1 Candidatus Nanoarchaeia archaeon | reverse complement strand
GCTATGGTGAAATTGCGGATATTGCAAGCAGGCATAATGCAATAGGAGTGACTAAAGCAGAAAGCATGAAATTAGGGAGAATTAAAGGAGTTAACCTGCTTCCTAACAGCATTGAAAGCAAAATAATCTCTTTTGCAGATTCTTTCAGGCCACATTTTGTTTCAAAAAGCGATTATTGGTCAATGAGACAAGGAAGCTTTCTTGATATTTTAAAAAGACATGATTTGGTAAAAATTGCTGAATTAAGAAAAAAAAGAATAGGCAAGTTCTTGATTAAAAACGGAATGGATTATGAAAAATTGTATGAAGAATTTATAGAAAAAAAATAAAGCATGATTTAAATGCACTTAAATATGAAAAAATTAAAAAATTATTTAATTTTTAATTTTTTTTCATTTTCTTCTTCTAAATTTTTTTGGTTTATTATTTGTTTAATTTTTTCTAGTGAATCTAATACATTGTTTTTTTTGTCAATTGAAGTTTTTAATATAAATAAATTCTGATTTGAACAGCTTAAATATTCAAGAGAAGAATCATAATCTTTTAGTTTTTTTCCAATATTTGGAATAATTGTAGTATAAACATATAACGCAATAAATTTTGCCTTTTCTATTTGACTTAATCCGTGCATAATTTTGTTATTATAAGATCCTGGTATTTTTAAGTTTAAAATATTGCTTTTTTCTATATCTTTATCCCAATTTAAATTCCAATTAAAATTATTAAACTCATTTAATAAAAAACCTACTTGTTCTGGTTCAACAGTATTAAGATATACCAAGGATTCTGAAATATCAGTAAGAGTCATTAAATTAAATAAGCTTTCTTTTTCTAAATAATCCCTTAAAATTTTAACTCCTTTTGGACCATATCCTCCAAGTATTTCTAAAAAATAAGGTAATCCTCTACTATAATCTATTGATTTTGAAGCCCCATGATTTAATACCTCTTCACTTATTTTTCTACATAATTCTAAAGGATAGTTATATTCTTTCATTTTTGCAAAAACATTTTTAGCCCCATTATTTAGTGTTTTATGTAAAGTTAAAGCTTCATCATTTTCAAAATGATATTCAGTTTTTTTAATTGCATCTTCAAGAGTGTAATTTAAATTAATATGATAAAATGAGGTTAATGATTTAAATGCACCAATAACTTGTTTTTTAATATTTGAAGTTGAATTAAAAATACTTTCTCTATTATCTTCAGTTGTAATCAATAAATCATACGCTATTTTTTCAGTCAAACTATGGTATTTAATTAAATAATCTGTCTCATCCATGTTGCTATTAATATACTCTTGATTGCATTTATTTATGAATTCCTTTATTTTTATTGCTAAATTTGTATAATTCAAATTTCCTTCTTTTTCTAAAAAATTAAATATTTTTTTACCAACAACTAAGGAAGCTTCAGATATTAAAGTTCCTTTTCTTTTTTCATCAGAAGAATATCTATTTGAATGTAATCCGGATAAAACTCCATCAAAATCTCCAGCAGTATATATTTCAATTGCTCTAGCACATGCTTCACTTTTAAGATTATTATTGTTATGAGTTAATTCATGTAATAAAGTTGAATAATCTCCAGGTCTTATAAATGAGTAATTAATTCCATCAGTTATTCCTAAGTAAGAACTATCACCTGCTTTCCTTAAATTTTCTCCTAATTCAAATATTTTATCTTTAAGCAACGACAAATTTGGAAATAAATCCCTTATTTTTAAAAAACTAAGCCAAGAATCAACTTTTTCAATAAATTGATTTTCAGGAGCCTGAATGTAAAAATTGTTTCCTAAGTTCATATTAATAAGTTTTAAAAATTTCTATTTAAAAATATTACTTTAATCGATTTTTAAATTAAATAAGATAACAATTAAAAATAAATAATTAAAACACTCCAAAAATATTATATAAATACAAAAAAATAATATGCGAGTTCTTGATTAAAAACGGAATGAATTATGAAGAATTTATTCAATAATTAATCCAGTGCACCTATAATTAATTTCAACCTCTCCAGTTAAAACATCCACAACGCATGCGGGGTTGCATCCTTCCAAATCTTCAATAGTTAAATCCATCCATAAAGTGTTAGTAATATTATTGCAAACATACACTCCAGATAATATTCCTTCATTTGCGCAGTCACTAGTTTGAACAGTTATTAATGCCTGATCAATACTCATTGCTCCGCACATTTCAATTTCTTCAGCAAAATTTACTCCATTAGCCATGCATTGCCTAGGATAAGATTCCATTACAGGATTTCCTGCTGCAACGCATTCTTCAAAATTAGTAATTTGGGAAGATTGAGTGCATCCTGCAATTAAAATTAAAGCAAAAAGCGGCAATAATAGTTTATTCATAATTATTTTAATTATCTAGCATTTTTAATTCTTTTTATTTAAAAAAAAGTTATTAAGAACTTTTTTTATATTAAACCCTATTTTTAATTCTCTAATTTCATCAGGTTTAAAATATTGAATTTTTTCGCCTTCATTTAATTTTATTTTTTCAATATCCAGATTTAATTTTATATAAAAAAATGATTGCTTGGATTTTTTATAAATAAAATTTTTAAAAAAAACAAAATTTTTGATTTCAAGATTTATCTCTTCCATTAATTCCCTTTTTATTGCATCAAGGGGAGTTTCGCCTTCTTCAACTCCTCCTCCTAATAACACCCAATGATTTGGAAATTTTTTCGCATTATTATCCCTTAATTGCATGAGGATTTCATTTTTGTCATTCTCTATTATTATGCCTGCCCCTTCCCTTATAATAATTTCCTCACGCAACCTTTATCACCTCTTCTCATATCTCCTGAATCATAAAGGCTCATGGCAGGACACATACCCATACACTGAACCCTGTATTTATCGCAAGGCTCGCAATCTTCTTTTTTATAAAAATATTGCATTAAAGCTAATAAGGGAGAATTAAACCATAGATCTTCAATGCTTTTTGTTGTTGCATTGTTGAATTCATTATCCCTTAAATTTTTGGGAGTTATTCCTAATTTTGCTAATTCATCCAAATTTTCTTCAGCAATTTTTACAGCATTTTCAATAAGTCCATTTCCCATAATTCCGCAAACAGATATTGAACCATCATAGCTTATTCCCAAACTTGATCTTCCGAAATCGCATCCCTGATGAAGCATAGGCCAAGGAGTGTTAGCTATTTTTTCTTTTTTTTGCAGCATAACTTTATCACTTAACTTATCAAGGCAGTCAAAAATAATATTTATATCCATTCCCTTTTCTTTTCTAAAATGCCCAACTAAATTATTTATATTAAAAAAATCCTGCGCAGAAGGTGAAGTAAAACTAAAATCATGGCATAAGGAAGCATTACCATAAGCCCTTACTGGTCCAATATTAATTTTAGGAGGAGCTTTGGAATTTAAAGTATATGCAAATTCTAAAAATTTTTCAGTTTCTGAAACATTCTCATGGCTCAAGATGTAATTTAGTTTTACATTTTGCTTATTATCAATTAAATATTTTGCAGATTGGGTGATTTCATCAAAAGTCCCGTTAATTTTGCCTTTTCTTACTCTGACTTTGTCATTCATTTCCATTCCAGCATAAGTGATTCTTATCTCCCCAGGAGATAATTCAACAAGATTTTCAAGTATGGATTCTCGGATTTTTTTTGGATAAACTCCGCAGGTATAAAATCTTAAAAACATATCTTTTTCTTTAACATACTTTGCAATATCAAACCAATCTTTTCTGCAAGTGGTTTCTCCTCCAGTTAATGCTATGAAATCAGCTCCAAAAGAATATAATTCATCAATAATATTTTTTATTTTTTCAGTTTTCATTACTTTATTTGACTGAGCCCTGGTAAATTCATTATAGCAGGTTATGCATGAAAGATGGCAGGCATTTGTAATTTCAATAAATGCGCCTCTTGGCCCCGAAAGCTTAGGGTAATTAATCTGCTGTTTTAACTCATACTTCTTGTCAAACAAATAATTTTCTGAATTATCCATAAATCCTTTTTGCTTAAGATTTTGAATAAAATATTTCTTTTGCTCCTCTGAAGATTCTAAAGCATTCAAATTTTTTGAGCCATTATCTTCTAAAATCAAATCAAGATTAGAATTATTTGAACCTGTGATGAGATTATATTGCCACCTGTTTATTATTATATTATTTTTGAAATTCTTTGTGTCTTTTATTTCTCCTCCAAAATATTCCTGATACAATTTTTTTGCCATATATTTATATCAACCCCTTTATTTTTTCTTTTAAAAAACCATCAAAATATTTTTTTTCAGATTTTTCAAGAGTAACATCTTCCAATGAATTATACAATGCTTGGGGAGTTATTGCATCAAAAATTGATTTATATTTTGCAGTAAATAAGTATCCCATTTCTTGGCCTGCAATCTGCCATTTGTCCATCCCAGCATTTTTCAATTCATCAGGAATTCTTATTGCTATTTCCCTAGTTCTTGGAAAAATAAATATTTTATTTTTATCAAAAAAAAGATTATATGACAATCCCTGTTCTGTAACTGAGTCAATTATTTTTCCCAAAGCAATTGAAGCCTTTTCTTTTTTTTCAAGATTATATTCAAAAAAATATCCTGAATTAACCTGATTGAATGAATATAAATCAATATTATTCCCTTTTGCCAGCAGAGATTTTTTAAATTCATTATTAATTAAAGGAAAGTTTTCTCTTCTTTGCCCTTGATAATGCAAATGGTCAGGGGTTGAAGCTCCTGAACCTTTAAGGTTTACAAAAACTGAATAATCATTGCTGTTCACAAAATCCATAATTGCCAGATTATCATTAGGCAATGGCTTGCTTCTGTGCTCCAAAGGCATTAAAAGTATGTG
>JAQVLH010000097.1 GCA_028704265.1 Candidatus Nanoarchaeia archaeon | reverse complement strand
GCCCATCTATTTCTTTTAATTCCTCATTTGACAATTTTTTAGGAAAATAATTATTGCTAAAAGATTTAATTATTGTATTAATCAAATCATCAAGTTTTGCATCTGAATGCTCTAAAAAATAGCCAACATTTTTTTTAAGCAAAACCGCATCTTCTAAAGAATAATCTTTTATTAATTTAATTGACAAATTATAATCCGGCTGATTATAATAAAATGCTCCATGAATCATCAAAGAGTTCTTGTCAATGTTGCTTGCTAATCCCAGCAATATTTTGCCGTTTGCATAAACATCATAGCCGTATTTTTTCGCATTTTTTAATTCAGAATTTAATCCAAAATAATTAAAAGATTGAATAAATCTTGTTGCAACAAAAGAATAATTTTCTTCAGCAGAAAATCTTTGATGATAATTTGGCAGTATTAAAAGAAATGAAATGTCATTATTGTGAATATACGCTCTTCCCCCTCCAAGCAGTCTCACAATTTGATAATTATTCTTTTTTGCCAATTCAAGATTAACATCTTCAGCTGACTGGTAATTAGCCAAAGTTATTGCCTTATTCCATTGAAAAAATGCTAAAGTCGGCTCTTTAGAATTATATTGAATATATTCAGTTATTGCAGCTATCCTGCTTGCGCTTAATTTTTGCAAAGGAATAATTCTTAATTGGCTGCTTGACAAATTTTCTTCAATACCCATATTAAGTTTAAAAAATTCTTTTATATTTAAAGATTTATTTAATTTTTTCTTAATTCTTTTAATACTTTCTGGGCTTTCATTAAATATGCAAGGCTTGGGCCTCCACCCATCATTACAGCAACCCACATTGCCTCATTTATCTCTTCATCTGTTGCCCCTAAGCTGATTAATTTTGGCAAATGATGAGTTATGCAATCATCGCATTGAGCCTTAACCGACAAAGATATTGCTATTAACTCCTTGAATTTCTCGCTTAAAACTCCTTTTTTTGTTATCTCTTCAGCCATTTGAAAAAAAGCCTTAGATTTATTATTGTTTGAATCCATTAATTATCACTCCATATTCTTGTAATATTTTATTGCATCTTCATAGCTTAAAAGATTTTTTAATTCATCTTTATTGCTTATTTTTATTTTAACAAGCCAAATATTATAAGGCTTTGAATTAATAATTACTGGCTCATTATAAGCATTGGAATTTATTTCAATAACTTCGCCAGTTACAGGACTTTTAAGGTTACCAGTCCATTTGACTGCCTCTAAATCAATTAATTTATCCCCTATTTTTATTTTATCTCCTTTTTTTGGCAGATTGATAAACGCGAATTCTTTTGATTTTTTGCAAGCAAGCTCAATTATTCCAATTATTGCTTCATCTTTTTTTAATTCAACCCATAAATAATCTTTGCTATAAAGCAAGTTTTTAGGAAATTCCATTTTTTTATTCCTCACTCTTTTTTTTATTTAATTTTTTTGCTTTTTTTTTCGCAGATTTTTTCATTGGCAATTTTTCTTTTTCTGCCACTTCAATAACTTGTGCTTCGCTTAAATCCTTTATTTTTTTTATCCTGAAATTATTATAAACATAATTAAGCAAGAAAGTAATTATTGCTGCGCTTAAAAATATTAAAATCATGTTGGCAAAATCTTCCATTATTTCAGGCATGAAAATCATTGATATTCCTAAAATCAACATTATTAATCCTCCGAATAATTTGAGAATCCTTCCGTGCTTTTCTTCAAACTTTGATATCTTCAAAGTATAGGCTGCGATTATTATTATTGCAGACTCGTCAATTAAAAACATTAATAAATAAATACCTAAATGAATTAGGAATTCAAATCCTGCAATATTATTTTTTGCCAATAATGAAGTCCAAAGCATAGGAAGACCTGCAGTGCAAGGAAGCTCAATTAAAGTAACACTTAAAGCCAATAATATTGTTCCTGCAATTATTCCATAAATAGAATTATTAGGGTCCATGATTTTTCTTATTTTTTTAAATAATCCTGGCTTGCTTTCATCAGAGATTGTAAAAGATAGTCCTTTTTTATAATAAAAATAATCCTTGATATTAACTGTTGCAAAAACCAAAGCCATTAAGCCAACTAGCAATCTTATCCAAAACATAAAGCCTACATAATAAAAAATATTGATTAATCCAACCATAAATATTCCGTAAACAATTGTTATTGTTACAAGAAATGTCAATCCTATTATTGCAACTTTTTTTCTTGAACCGCTATAAATTATTATTCCCAGAAGGAAAGTTATCATCCATAAAGAGCATGGATTTGCGCCATCCATAAAACCAATCAATAAAGTTACAAGTAATAAGGACATATTTGACAAATCCACTTGCCCTATTAATGGAATATTTATAATAAAATCATCTTCAAATGTCATTGAACCACTATTTGGAGGATTTGATGTGTAAGCATTAATATTGTCAACAGGGCAAATGCATGAATCATTCAAACAATTAATTACTAAATTTTCAAGATTAGTTTGTATTGCATTATCTCCAACCAAATAATAATCTCCCAAAAATACTATTGGAAATCCTGCACTTACTATTCCATAAGTTTCTTTAAATTGATTATATAACTCTTTTTCTTGCGGATAATCATGGACTTTTATTTCAATATTATATTTTTCTTTAAGCATTTGAAATGTTTCATTTGCTATCCCGCACTGGCTGCATTCCCATGTCAAGAAAGCGTGAAGGCAAAGAGATTCTTCTGAAGGCAAATATTTATTTCCGCATCCCCCTTCACTGATGCATTTTTCTATTTGCGCAATAATTGCTGAATCATGACTTGGAGTATAGCCAATCCAATGTTTATTTCCAATTATTGTTACAGGAACGCCCCCTGCATTTATTCCCATTTCTGATGTTTTTTGTGTAAAAAAATCCCTATTCGTTGAATTATACCAAACTTCATAGGATTTAAGATTAACCTGAGGATATTGACTTTGCAATGATTCTAAAAAAGGCTTTTCTTTAGCGCAATAACCGCACCCGTCTCCCCAGAAAAAGTAAATATCAGCCTGATACTCAGCATAAGCGCTTGAAAGCATCAAAACCAATAAGGAAAATAATATAATTTTTTTTATCATTAGTATTTTTTAAAACTCTCCCCTTTTTTAATTATTTCTTTAGTTAATAAATCAAGAATAATTAAATATTTAAAAAGTGAAAATATTAATTGATACTTATGAAAAAGCTTATTTTTATATTAATATTAATCTTTATAGTTGCTCTTTTAATTGATGAAGGAATAACTGGATTTGTTTCATTAAAGTCGGGCAATGAAATAATTGCTGAAAATGAAACTATTGAAAATTCTACAATTATCAATTATTTAAGTCAAAAATCATCAATTGAAGAATTATTAAAAAAATAAAAAAAAATTTTAAATTAAATTATTCAAAAATAATTATTTGATAGCTTTAATTTTCAAACTCTCAAGAGGCATTCCTTCATATTGCTCTTTGCTTATTTTTTTATCCTCACTTAATATTTCAACTTTAAATCCTGCAGATTTAATTATTTTAATATATTCATCCTTAAGCAATGCTCCTGCAACACACCCAGAAATTAATCCCTTATCAGCCTTTTCTTTAACTGAAAGCTCTTTTAATAACACAATATCAGAAATAAACATTCTGCCACCTTTTTTTAAAACCCTGTAGGCTTCGCTAAATACTTTATTTTTATTAGGAGCAAGATTAATCACGCAATTGCTAATTATCACATTAACTGAATTATCTTGCAAAGGCATTTTTTCAATATCAGCTTTTTTAAATTCAACATTTTTTAATTTCAATTTTTTGGCATTCTTTCTTGCTAATTTAAGCATGTCTTCATTAAAATCTAGGCCAATTATTTTTCCTTTAATTCCTACTTTTTTTGAAGCCAAAAAGCAATCAATTCCTGCACCGCTGCCTAAATCAACAACTATTTCGCCAATTTTTATATCAGATAATGCTACAGGATTACCGCAGCCCAGCCCTAAATTAGCTATTCCTGCTTCGCTTAACTCTTTATTTGAATAACCTATACTTTTAGCTATTATTTTGGCATCAGCCATTTTATTATTGCAGGAACATGAACAACCAGTTTTTGCAACATTAGAATAATGCTCTTTTACAATTTTTTTAACATCCATAATTTAAAATTAAACGCGCATTATTTAAATGTATTATTGTAAAAAATTTTTAAAGCATAAAATTAATTCTATTTATTATGAAACCCGAAATAAGTATTATAATGCCTACTTTAAATGAGGAGCAATATATTGAAAGGTCATTAAAGTGCCTAAAAAATCAGAAGACTAATATTCATTATGAAATAATTGTATGCGACGGATTAAGCACAGACAAAACTGTAGAGATTGCAAAAAAGTATGCAGACAAAATAGTCTTTGAGCCAAAAAAAGGAATAGCTAATGGCAGAAATACTGGAATTAAAAATAGTCAAGGTAAATATATTATTAATGTTGATGCTGACACTTTTTATCCAAAAGATTTTGTAGAAAAAGCTTATGAAGTTTTCAAAACTGAAAAATATGTTGGATTTGTCTGCGGACATAATGATTTTTATGACGGAAAATACTCTCCTATAAAAAAAGTTATTTCAATTATGATAGGAAGAATACTTTTAGGCACGATTTTAAGATTCCAATGCTTAAGAAACACTGTATCTCTTGCAGGCTGGTCTCTTTGTACTCCAAGATGGGTTTTTGACAAAGTAGGAGGATTCAACACTGACCCTAATCTTGCTGAAGATTTACAGTACTGCTACGACATCGAACCTTTAGGATTAAAAACTTATGTGCCCGGAATAAAAGTAAGAGCATCAGTTAGAAGATTTACTA
>JAQVLH010000096.1 GCA_028704265.1 Candidatus Nanoarchaeia archaeon | reverse complement strand
GATATTTTAGTAACTAAAATGACTGACCCTAATATGGTTCCTGCTATGAAAAAAGCTAGCGGAATAATAACTGATGAAGGAGGAATGACTTGCCATGCCGATTGTTTCAAGAGAATTAGGAACTCCTTGCATTGTAGGAACTCAAAAAGCTACTTCAATATTAAATGATGGAGATATTGTTACTTTAGATGCAACTAATGGAGTTGTTTATAGAGGAAAGAGTGAAGAAATTCTTCAATCAAAATCTGAAAATGTTCAAAATGCTTCAAATCAAAATAATGGAGGAAATAATTTTTATAGAAAAATAGTAACTGGCACTGAAATTCATGTTAATCTAAGCACACCTGAACTTGTTGATACAGTATGCAACAGGGATGTTGATGGTGTTGGATTATTAAGAGCAGAATTCATAGCAGCTGAATTGAACATGCACCCTAGTGCAATGATTAAACAAGGCAAATCACAAGAATTTATTGACAAATTTGCTAGTGAGATAGCTAAAGTTGCAAGAAAATTCCAGCCTAGGCCTGTTACTTACAGGGCTTTGGATTTCAAAACTAATGAGTATAAGGATTTGCCTGGCGGCGCAGAGTTCGAGCCTGATGAAAGAAATCCTATGATTGGATGGAGAGGAGCAAGCAGGTATGTTAGCTCTGAATATGTTGAGACTTTTAAATTAGAACTAAAAGCTTTGAAAAAAGTTAAAGACACTTATGGAATGACTAATGTTGAATTAATGATTCCTTTTGTCAGAAACACTTGGGAGTTAGCTAAGATTTACAAAATCATTGAAGAAGAAGGATTGAGGAATACTGGATTAAAAATTGGAATAATGGTTGAAGTGCCTAGTGCTGTAATATTAATTGATAAATTCTGCGAGATGGGCATTGATTTTATTAGCATAGGAAGCAATGACTTGACTCAATTAGTTTTAGGAGTTGACAGGGATAATGGAAAATTAAATGACTGGTTTGATGAAAGAAACGAAGCAGTTCTTAGAATGCTTGAGAGAACAATAAGGATTTGCAGAGAATACGGAGTTAAAACTAGCATTTGCGGCCAAGCACCAAGCGTGTATTCAGAATTCACTAAATTCTTGGTAAAGTGCGGAATTGACAAAATAAGCGTTAATCCTGATGTTATTGAAAGAACAAGGTCAATAGTTGCCCAAATTGAGCATAAATTGCTATTAGAAGCTAATATTAAAGCTGACAAAGAAAACCACAAGATATTGTAAATATTTTTAAATAGAATTTATTCTTTATTATTTTATGAATAATTCAGATAGAGGTTTACTTGAATCAATAATAAGCAAATATAATCATTTACTTTTAAATCCTAATGAAAAAAATACTCCCTGTTATATACTATATGGTCCTGAAGGAAAAAAAGTTAAAAATGGATTAAAACAATTAATTGATTCTTATATCTCCAATAGCGAATTAGTTATTAATACATTACAAAGAATTATAATGAAAGATAAAGAATATATGTTAAAACTTAATGATGAAGAATTTAAAGATTATTGCAGAAAAGTAGAACAGTATGAAAATATAAAAAAATTCTTGAATAATAATTATAATTTATTGCTTGAATCATCTAAAACTTTAATTCAAACAATTCCATCTCTTAATATGAGTAATATATTAAAAGTAAAAAAGAATGTTGAGGCTCAGCAATTTATAATATCAACTGAAGATGACATATTGTGCGAAAATGTTTTAAATTTATATAACTCAAAAATTAGAGAAAACAAAAAACAATTTAGCAAAGAAACAATTAATTATATTGAAAAATATATTAGTGTTTGTGAAAATAGGCATATTTTAAAATCAAAAATAGAAAATAAATATAATGTTTTATCTTCTGATAATTATAACAATATTGATTTTTTATATGATGTTTTTAAAGGAAAAGGAAATGACAACTTTGGCGGCAGATTAGAAAGAGATGTTAAAAATGAAATAATTGAATGCGCAACTAAAAATATAATAATTAAAGAAAAAAAGAAAGTAATAATAAAAAATAAAATAGCGCAATTAAAAAATGGAAAATATGAAATTATTTAACAGTGTATTCCATGAAATCATGCGCGTAAATAGTATTCTTGAAAACTTCTTTAGCTTCATCTTCTAATGCTTTTGAACTATTATATCTTTGGCTAATATGAGTAAGTATCAATTGCTTTGACTTGCTTTTCTTGGCAATATTTGCAGACATAACACTGCTCATATGATTATAATCTTTGCATTTATCTTCATCTTTTTTGCTAAAAGTTGCTTCAGAAATTAATAAATCACTATTCTTTGAATAATCAATTAATGAATCAAAATATTTAGTGTCGCCTATGAAAGTAACTTTTCTTGCCTCATCATAATAAGTTGCCTTGCTTGCTAATATTTTTTTGCCATTGTAAACAATATCTTTTCCGTTCTGCAAATCACCAAGCAATGGATGTTTTACTAATCCAAATTTTTCAGTATATTCAAGATTAATTTTTCTTAAAGGTTTAGTTATAAAATAATATCCATTGCCAGTTAATCCATGGCTTAATGGAAATGAATAAATGCTAAATTCAGGAGTATCTAAAAGTAATGATTCGTTAAATTCATCAGCTTCAAAAACTTCAACATGAAAAACTCTTTTAAAAACATAAGTTTGAAGTATATGATTAATTCTTTCTAATGTTCCTTTTGGCCCATAAATTCTCAAAATATCTTCCCTTCCGCTGGCACTTAAACTTTGCAATATTCCTCCAATACCTAAAGTGTGATCTCCATGCCAATGGCTAATAAATATTGCATCCAAATGATGAGGAGAAAGAGTGAGCAATCTCATTTGTCTTTGAGTGCCTTCTCCGCAATCAAACAAAGCCTTGAATTTATTAAATCTTAAAAAAATGCTGGAATGATTTCTGTCCTTTGTAGGAAATTGGCTGCTGGTTCCAAGAAATATTATATCAATCATAATATTAAGAATTAATAATTAAAGGTTTTAAATAATTAATGGAAAAAAGCAAACAATAAAAAAAAGCAAAGAGGTATTAACTTAAGTATGATTCAACTTTATTTAGCGCCAATGCATGAAATTAATTGCTTAAGCTTTAGATTATTATGCAAAAAATATGAAGCTGATGTATTATACACTCCAATGATTAATGTCAAAGCTTACTTAAATAATCCTGAAAATTTTAAATGGCTTGGAAAAGAAAAGCCTTTAGTAGTTCAATTAATTGGAAGCGATTCATCTGATTTTAAAGAATGCGTGAAATTAATAAAAAATTGCGATTATATTGACTTGAATGCTGGATGCCCAAGCACTGATAATATTAAAAATGGCTCAGGAGCAGCGCTAATAAAAAATTTGGATAATTTTAAAGAAATAATTAAAACAATGGCTAAATATTCCAATATTCCAGTCAGTGTTAAGATTAGGCTTGGATGGAGAAAAGATGAATCATTAAAAATTGCAAGAATTGCAGAGGAATGCGGAGCTGAAAGATTAGCAGTTCATGCAAGGCTTTTTGGAAGTAATTATTCAATTCCTGCAAATTGGGATGCAATCAAAAAAATAAAAAGTGCTATTAAAATACCTGTTATTGCTAATGGAGATATTGATTCTTTTGATAAAGTAAAAGAATGCCAAAAAATTACTAATGCTGACGGATTAATGATAGGAAGAGAAGCAATGAGAAACCCTTTTGTTTTTAAGGATATTAAAAATGGATTTAAAAATAAAGAAATTATAAATCATTCAAAAGAAGACAGGATTAAATTAATACTTGAATTTATAAGATTATACAAAAAAAATGAGATTTACAGTAATGCTGAATTAAAAAATCACTGCATATGGCTAAGCAATGGGTTTAACGGAGCAGCTGCAATGAGAAACAATTTAGGAAAATGCAAGGATGAAAAAGAAATAATTTCCATTATTAAAGAAATTAAAAAATAGGGAATTTTAATTATTCCCTATTACTTTTAAAAAAAAAAAAAATCATTAATTTATTTTTTTATTTGGATCTTCAAAAGGAAAGCCATTTTTATCTCCCCATTTAAAAGGTTCAGCTCTCCATTCAGCCAATAAATTTTGATCTTCAGAAGTTATGTAATTTTTTTCTTTTGCAACTTTCAGCAAAGTGTCATAGTAAAGCGCTGAAAAAACATTGATTTTTGCATCTTCATAATTCTTAGCAATTTCAGGAATTCCATAATTGAAGATTGACAGCAAATTATCAACTATTGCTCCTTCTTTTCTGTATTTATTTATCTCTTTAATAGAGCTAGATCCTGTGCTAATTAAATCCTCAAGCACCAATAATTTTTTTCCAGAAACATCAACTTTTTCTTTGAGTATTAAATCACTATTAAGGCTAACTGTTTTTTTAGTAACCTCAAATATTGAATCAATTGCTGAATTGCCATAAGCTTCTTGCAGATTTAAAAAATAATCAAACAATAAAACTGTCTGATTCTCTAAAAGTATTCCTTCTATTTTTTTCTTTAAACCATGATCTTTTTCATTCTGCCTAATATATACAAATGGCTTTTTCAAATGATTAGCAATATTAACACCTAAAGGTATTGCATAAGGGCAAGTGCTTCCAATTACATCAAAAAAATCATTTTCATTAATTTCAATTTTTGAATTATGAACCCTTTCCAGTTCATTTAAAGTCAATGATTTAATTAATTCATTATTGTCATAAATTATTAAAGGCTTATTCATAACTTGCGACAAACTTGCAGCTGGAGCAATGCCTGCTGTTGGAATTCCTGCAATATAATCAAAGTCTATATTATTTTCCTTAATTATATAAGCCAATGAATTAGCAACAAGTATTCTATGATCATAATTTCCAAG
>JAQVLH010000095.1 GCA_028704265.1 Candidatus Nanoarchaeia archaeon | reverse complement strand
TATTTAACATCCAAGCCTAATTCATGTAATGCTATGACTCCTTGCGGCGTCCAAGTCCAATAATCATCCTTTCTTTTTGTAAGCAAGTCAAGCTCTCTTAAAGAATACTCTTTATTTAAAAAAAATTTAATGGCTGTTCGCATGCAGGCTTGCATGCAGCTATTGCCGTCATTTTCATAAAAAGGCAAATCTATCATAAACAATATTTAAAAAACCGGAATTTAATAAATTAATCATGGATATTAATGAAAAAATTGAATTAATCACAAGATGGCCAACTGAAGAGATATTAACGCAAGAAGATTTGAAAAAATTAATAGAATCAGGTGAAAAGCTTAATCATTATTTTGGAATAGAAGTATCAGGCCAATTGCATATCGGGCAAGGCATTGGATGCATGCAAAAAATAGCTGACTTGCAGAAAGCAGGGGTTAATTGCACAATCTTTTTGGCAGATTGGCATACTTGGATTAATAATAAATTAGGAGGAAAATGGGAAAATATCCAAAAAGGCTGTGAATACATTAAAGAGATATTAACAGCAGGCCTTAAATGCGTTGGAGGCGACGTTAAAAAAATTAATTTTGTAAAAGGCTCAGAGGTTTACAATAACGATTATTGGAGAACAGTTATTGATGTAAGCAAGAATATTAACATTAGCAGGATTTTAAGAAGCATTACTATTATGGGAAGGGAGGAAAAAGAAGTTACAAGTTTTGCGCAATTAATGTACCCTCCAATGCAGGCAGCTGACATGTTTTTTTTAGGATTTAATCTTCCTCATGGAGGAATGGATCAGAGAAAAATCCATGTTATAGCAAGGGAGGCTGCAGCAAGTTTAACCTCTTATCCTTTTAAAAATAAAAAAGGCGAGATTTACAAGCCTATAGCTTTGCATACTCATTTATGGTTGGGTCTTCAAAAGCCAAGCATTTGGCCAATACCTAAAGATATGGACAGGCAGGAATTATGGACTAGCATGAAAATGAGCAAATCAAAATCAAATACTGCAATATTTTTGACAGATGCTCCTGAAGAAATTAAAAAGAAAATAAATGATGCATTCTGCCCTGAAAAAATAATTGAATTTAATCCAATTATGGATTGGCTTAAAAGCATAGCTTTTTACAACAATAAAATTTTTACAATCAAAAGGCCTGAAAAGTTTGGGGGAAATCTTGAAATTAAAAGCTTTGAAGAGCTGGAAAAACTTTATTCGGACGGAAAAATCCATCCTCTTGATTTAAAGAACGCTGCAGCTGAATATTTGATAAAATTTTTGGAGCCAGCAAGGGAGCATTTCAAAGACAAGCAGCATTTAATTGAAATGATGAAAAGCTTCCAGATTACTAGATAATTATTAAAGCAGTTTCAAATCCTTGATTATTGCATCAACTTTGTCATCAGTGTCAGGGCCTATTCCTAACGCTGTGACTGAGCCGGGCTCTATTTGAGTCCTGCCGGCATCGCGTATTAATTCAACAACCAATCCTGCTTTTGCAGCCTTGACTTTAAGCATCATTAATTCTTTTTCGCTTGAGACTTTTAGGACTATTTTTTTCATTGAAATAATCCATTCCCTGAAAATTTCAGGATTCTTTTGCAACGTCTTGTAAGCGCTAGCAACGCTTGCATGCGCTCCCTGGCTTACTAATTTTCCTTTGTCCATCCCTAAATCAGTCCTTAAAATGATTGCCTGCTTATATTCCATATAATTATTTAATCTTCTATGTTTTTTAACTATTACTTAAGGATTAAGGGAATTTTTATCATAAATTTATTAATGTAATAAAAATAACGTTATGTTATGAATAAAGATAATGCTTTAGTTGTTTTTCAGGATAAAAATATTCGTAGAATCTGGCACAATAATGAATGGTATTTTTCTATTGTTGATATAATAAGTGCATTGGATGCAAGTACTATTCCAAAAAGATATTGGTCTGATTTAAAATCTAAACTTTTATTAGAAGGATTTGAAGTGTACGAAAAAATCGTACAGTTGAAATTGCTTGCTGAAGATGGAAAATTAAGAGAAACTGACTGTGCTAATACTAAAAATTTATTTAGGATTATTCAATCAATTCCTTCAAAAAAAGCTGAGCCTTTCAAGCAATGGTTAGCGCAAGTAGGGTATGAGAGAATTGAAGAGATACAAAATCCTGAAATAGCCCAAGACAGGATTAAAGAATATTATCAACTTAAGGGCTATCCCAAAGATTGGATTGATAAAAGGCTCAGAGGAATAGCAATAAGGCAGGATTTGACTGATGAATGGAAAAATAGGGGAGCAAATAATACTGATTTTGCAATATTAACAAATGAAATCACTAGAGCAACTTTTGGAAAAACAGTAAGTGAATATAAGGAATTTAAGGGATTACAAAATTTAAAACAGAACTTAAGGGATCATATGACTGATTGGGAATTAATTTTAACAATGATTGGAGAAAAAGCAACAACAGATATAACTGTTTTTAAAGATGCTAAAGGATTGGATGAACTTAAAATTACTGCTAAAGAAGGGGGAGATATTGCAAGCAATACTAGAATAAATTTAGAGCAAAAAATTGGCAAATCTTTAGTTTCAAAAAAAAACTATCTGAAAATAGAAAAAAAAGATAAATTAATAGATAAAGGTGAGTAATTTAGAAAACCTTAAATAAATAGTAAGATTAATCTTACTTATGGAAATAGCTTTGACTAAAATGAGTTCAAAAGGCCAGATTGTAATTCCTTTAGATTTAAGGAAAGGAATTAAAGATGGTGAAAAACTGATTTTAATAAAAAATGAGAGCCAAATTTTAATAAAAAAAGTAAGCTCTTTAGGTGAGAATTTTAAGGATAATTTAGAATTTGCAAAATTAACTGAGAAAGCCTATGAAAAATATTTAAAAGGGGAATTTAAGCAACTAAAATCTGAAAAGTTTTTGGAAGAACTAAAAGAATGGTAACTATTTTTTTTGATGAAAATTTTGAAAAAATCATCAGAAAAATAAAAGATAATTTGCTTAAAGAAAAGATAAAAAAGCAGATAGAAAAAATAATCCAAAATCCTGAAATTGGAAAGCCTATGAGATATTCTAGAATTAATTCAAGAGAAGTGTACATCTCTCCTTATAGATTGTCTTATTTATTTTTAAAAAATGAGGATAAAATAATTATATTAGAATTTTATCACAAAGATAATCAATAATTTTAAATTGTTTCTTTAATTTGTTAATATTATGAATGAATTAGACAAAAACCCTAATTATAAAATATTATGGAATGAAGCTAAAAAATTATTCAAAGAATCAGGTTTTTTTAGTTACGGGTGCTATGATGAAACATTTTGCACAATCAGGGTGTTTGAAACTGCAAAAGAAATAATGAAAATATTGAAAAATAAAAATTTTAATGAGCAAGTGGTTCTCGTTGCAAGTATATTTCATGATGTTGGAAAGGCAAAAATAAATATTAATAAAGTGTTTAATAAAAATGGAGAGGATAAAAAAGGGGCAGATGCTGAATGGGGTAAACATTCAATTTTAAGTCCAATAATTGCCAGAAAAATATTAAAAAAATACAAATACTCGGATGAATTTATTGAAAAAGTATGCTATTTAATTAAAAATCATGATAATAAAAATTTAAAAAACAAAACCTTGGAGCTTAAAATTTTGCAGGATGCAGACTTAGTTGGAGATTCAGGAATTGTTGATATTGCAAGAAATTTTGCCAATGGAGGGCAATTTAAGCGAAGCATTTTAGATAATATTAAAAGAATAAAAAAATTTGGCATTTTAAGATATGGGGATTATAATATTAATTTGGATGAATCAAAAAAGTTAATAAAAGAAAAAAACGAATTGCTTATTAATTTAATAAATGATTTAGACAAATTATCAAATTCTGAACTTGAAGATTAATATTTATTTTAATAGTTAATTATTTAATTAAAACCTTTTTAATACCTATTTATGAATGAGATTGACAGGCATCCGGATTATAAAAAAATGTATGGGATAGCTGTAAATATTTTTAATAAAAAGCATCATTTTTCTTCAGGCCCTTTTGATGAAACCTTTTTCACTATGAGGGTTTTTGAAAGCGCCAAAAATATTATTAAATTAATTCCGGAACATGTTAAAACAGAGGAAATACTTTCAGCAACACTATTCCATGATATTGGAAAGTCTAAGCTAAAGATTAAAAAAATATTTTTAAAAAACGAATGGGCTGATAATTTTAGGGAAGAATGGCATAAGCATCCAATTATTAGCGCAAAAATGGCAAAGCCAATATTGAAAAAATTAGGGCACAGTGAAGAATTCGTCAAAAATGTCTGCTATTTAATAGAAAATCATGATAAAAGGGATAATTTCACAGGCAAAAAATCCTTGGAATTACAGATAGTTCAGGATGCTGATTATTTGGGAGACACAGGTTTTGCAGGATTTATTCGGCCGTTTTTATGGGGAGGGAAGTTTAAAAGCTCCGTAATAAAGCAATTAAGCTATATGAAAATTAATGAGAATTCAAGGCTGAATTTGTCAAAAATTAATTTAAGTATTTCAAAGGAATTGCTTAAAAAAAACGCTGAAATTGAAAATAATTTAAAAAAGAGCATTTTAGAATTAATAGATTCAGAGCTTTTATGAACAGTAAGATTTAAAAACAATTCTTTTATCTAAAATATCATATGACTGTAAAAAAAATATGTGTTTCATGCAAGAATGAAATAGTTGGCGGAGAAAATAGTGTAGAATTCAAATGCCCTAATTGTAAGACTCCAATAGTAAGGTGCGGAACATGCAGAAAATCAATGATTAAATATGTATGTCCTAATTGCAAACAAGGTGGACCATAAGATGGCATCAAAAGTAGTAGTAACATTTAACATAAT
>JAQVLH010000094.1 GCA_028704265.1 Candidatus Nanoarchaeia archaeon | reverse complement strand
TACCCCTCAGAGGTCGATGTATCGATACGTCCCGGTTGGTTCTACCACGAGTATGAGGATGATCAGGTAAAAAGTTTGCAGGAGCTGGCAGAGATCTATTTCCGTTCGGTGGGGATGAACTCGGTGCTGCTGCTCAACGTGCCCCCCGAGAAAAGGGTTATAATAATTTTTTCAGACACTCATTTAGGAAGAAAAAATTTTAAAGTAAATGAAAGAGAAAATGATTTTTTTAAATCATTTAAACAAGTAATTGATTATGCAATAATTAAAAAAACAGAAGCAGTTTTACATGCAGGGGATTTATTTGACACCTCTAAACCTAATATTAATGTAATCATATTTGCTATTGAACAGCTTAAAAGATTAAAAGAAAAAAATATTCCTTTTTTTTCAATTTCAGGAAGCCATGATATTGGAATAAATGATTCGTTTCTGAATGTATTAGATGCTATTGGATTATGTATTAATTTAACTAGTAAAAGATATTATGAATTAAATGATGAGAATATATTACTTAAAGGAGAAAAATATAAGGAATTGTTTATTTGCGGAATTCCCGGAAAAAGCAATATAGCTAATGAGCTTGAATGTTTAAAACCCGTAATCCCTAAAGATGTTTTTAGCATTTTTATGTTTCATCATATAGTTGAAGATATTAGTCCCATATTTAGTTCAATTAAAAAAAGCATGCTACCAAAAGGATTTGATTTATATATTTCAGGCCATTGGCATGAAAAATTTATAGCAACTTATGGAGAAAGCCAATTGCTTTATCCAGGCAGCACTGAAAATTGCGATTTAAATGAAATGAAAAATGAATCAAAAGGGTTTTTTGATTATAATATTATTAATAAAAAATTTGAATTTATTGAATTAAAAATAAGAAAATCAATAATAAATGAAATTAATTGCACAGGATTAACTCCTGATGAAATTACTCAAAAAATGGAATTAATGATAAAACCTTCTAATAAAGAAATGATTTTTTTTATGCTAACTGGCAAAATGAAAAAAGGATTAAAATCAGAAATTAATAGGCAAAAAATAAACGACCTTGCATCAAAAAATAATTATTTATTATCAAAAATTTATTTACACCAATTAGAAGATGCATTTAGCGAGCAAATAATTACAAACAAAAAAAGCATTAATGAAATAGAATCAGAATTTTTTAAAAATAAAGGATTTGATGCAAATGAAATAAATGCTGCATTAAAAATAATGAATATTGCATTTTCAAATGAAAATAATTATATTCAGCATTTAATTGAAGAATTAAAAAGTGAGGATTTTTTAAAATGAAACTTTTAAGCCTTAAAATATTAAATGTCAGAAGCCATAAAGAAAGCTTTGTAGAATTTAAGGATGGAATAACTGTAATTTCTGGAAAAACAGGAAGCGGAAAAAGCACAATATTAATGGCGATTCATTATGCATTATTTGGCTCAGCTGATTTATCAAATAATGAAATAATGAGAAGAAGCGCAAAAAAAATGATAATTGAACTTAAATTAGTTCAAAACGGAGAAGAATACACTATTCTTAGAGGATTAAAAAGAATGAATGATTCAGTAAGCATTGATACTGAAAATTTAAAAGTTGAAAAAAATGGAATTCAGATTAATAGTTTAAACAGAGCTAATGATATTAATTTAATAATTCAGGAAATATTGGGATTTCCTTCTGATTCTAAGCCAAACTTAATGTTTCAAGTGCTAAGTTATACTAAGCAAGATAATATTAGAAATCTTATTGAAATGAAAAAAGAAGAGCGCCAAGATTTTATTGATAAAATTTTGCAATTATCTAAATATAAAAGCGTTTTTGAAAATCTAAAACCTTTAATTGATACTTATCTATCAAAACACGAATTAATTAATCAATTAAGCGAATTTATTAATGATGAAAAAGAATCCGCAAAAAATATTAAATCAGAAATTAATGAATTAAATGAAAAAATAAGTGATAATGAAAAAAAATTATTAGTGATTAATCCCAGTATTGATAAAAAAAATGATGAAATTAAAATATTGAATGAAAGAATAAAAATTCTTAGACAAAAAAATGAGCAAATAATAATTCAAAACCAAAGATTTGAATATTTTAAAAAAAACATTGAAAAAACTTTTATTGAGCAAAAAAATTTAATTGAAAAAAATAATATATTAAAACCAAAAATAGTAACTAATGCTGAAGATTTTGAAAAATTAAACGAAAAATTAAACACTGAATCTTCAAAACTTAAAGTAATAGAATACAGAATTTTAAAATTAAAAAAAGAGAACGAAGAAATTAATAAGCTTCAGGCAAACTGCCCCACTTGTATGCAAAGAATACCTGATGAGCATAAAAAAGCTTTAAGCGCAAACAAAAATATTGAAATAATTGGGCTTGAAGATTCAAAAAATTTAATATTAAATACCATTAAAAAATTAAACGAATTATTAATTGTTTCTAAAAAAAATGAAGAATTAAAAAAAGAAATTAACAATATTGATTCAGCAATTAATTTATTAGAAAAGCAAATAATTTCCCAAAAAAAAGAATTAATTAATTTTAAAGAAGAAAATAATGAATTAATCCAAAAAGAAATAATAAAAATAGAAGAGGAATATAACTTATTATTATCTAAATTCAATGAATTGTTTGCAAAAAAATCCGGAATTGAAAGTGCAAATCAAGAACTTAAAACCCAATTATTAAAATTAACGGGGGAATTAAAAAATAAAAACATTAAAATTTCAGAATATGAAGAAAAATCAAAAGAAAAAAATCATGTAAAACTCTGCCTTGATTTTTTAAATAAATTAAGAATCAATGTAAAAGATATTAGGCAAATAATAAGAAGCCGTTTCTTGAATGATTTTAAAAATAGTTTTGCAAAAAAATTTGAAGAAATAAGAAATAATGACGATGAATATTATGTTGAAATAAATCAAGATTATGAGCCTGTAGCATATTCTTCTGAAGGAATAGAAGTCCCGATTAATTATTTGAGCGGAGGAGAAAAAACGAGCGCTGCATTGGCATACAGATTAGCTTTAAGTGATTTAGCTGGAGAAATAAATAATTTAATGCCTTCTGAACTTTTAATACTTGATGAACCAACAACAGGTTTTGATAATGAAGACGTCAAATCATTGCCTATTGCATTATCTAATTTATCAAGTATTCCTCAAATAATAATTGTAACTCATGAAGCCTTATTAAAAGAAATAGCTGATAATTCAATAGATATAATTAAAGAAAACGGTTTTTCAAAAATAAGTTATTCGTAAAAACTTTTGCCTAAAGCATTTGGCTTAATTCTTTTTTTAACCCCTTTAATCTCATGAATCAGTTCATTTCCTTCTATTAATCTATCTAAAATTATTGCAAGAGCTGCAACTTCACTATGAGGCTGACTTGTAACACTTACATTATAATCCGCTGCCTGATAAACATCAAATGGAACTTTTTCTCCCCCAACAACAATAAGAATATTCTTTTCTGACTTTATCTGACTAATTTTATCATTTAATAATAATCCATACATTGTCAAATGAACAATTTTGAATCCTTTTAACTTATATTCTTTTATAATTTTTTTATAATCTTTTGAATACTCTGCTAAGAATTCTCCACCCCAAGCTTTACTAACCTTATTAACTGAATTAATAAGCACATCATCATGCTCTCCAGAATAAATAATTTTATCAGCAAAAAAAGCCCTTGAAACTAACCCAATGTGTGTTGAAATTCTTTTATCTCTTTCTTTTCTATGATTAAGCCTTAACACTACAATCATTATTCAAACATCTCTTTTAATTCTAAAAAAGAAACATAACCTGAATAAGTTTTACTATTAATCACTAAAGAAGGATATTGAGTAATATTATATGAATATCTTAAAATATTAACTGAATCTAATCCTAAAGTTGAATCAATTGAATAAATCATAACATGTGAACCATATAAATTTTTTATTGTTGAAAGAACCATTGCCTGCTCTTCGCAAAGATTACAATCTTCTTTAAAAGTATAAAAATACAATATTGTTGAATAATTCAAATTGCACAATTTCTTTGCAGTTTGAACATTAATCCAATTATTAATCAATGAATTAATATAACTCTTTTTAAGAGTAGAATAATCCTCATTTAAAATACCATTACTATTCTCATAAGTTCCAACTTTTAAACCTAAATCATAAACTCTTTCATTAATTGAGTTTAATCTTAAATTCAAATAATCGCAGCTTATATTATCATTTAAATAATCCATTAAAGCAATTTCAACTTCATTTTTTTCAACAGAATCCTTAATCGAGGCTAAATCCTCATTTAAATCCTGCTGCTTAAAATCATTAATCAAAAAACCAATACTAATTCCTGACAAAAAAACAATACTAGCTAAGAAAAATGAAACTATTACATAAAACCTAAAACTATTTTTGGGCTTAACCATTCCATTTATCACCCTTCTTCCTTATAAAAAATTTATGGAAAAACCCGCTAACCCAAAATATTGAAAGAAAAAAAGAATAAATAAAAATATAAATGCTATATAACAAAAAATTTTTTTTAATTTCAAGCTTTTCATCGCTAGATTTAATACTAATATAAACAAGTATTGCTGAAAAAATTGTAATAAAAATAAAAATTATTAAATCAAGATTTATTCCATATAAAAAATAAAAAAACTTAAAATCAGGAAAATTTAAAGTAAAATTAATTGCTTTAAAAAAAGCAAAATTTTTCATTGAATTTAAAATAAATTTAATTATAGAATAAAAAAATAATCCAATAACTGACAATATTGCAAATATATTAAAAGATAATAATGCACTCAGAACCCCCCTTTTAACATTAAACAATAAATGCTTATATTTTATTGAATCTTCAAAATAACCACTATACCACCTTTTTCTTTGCTTTAATAAATCATTCAAAAAAGACGGAGTTGAGGTATAA
>JAQVLH010000093.1 GCA_028704265.1 Candidatus Nanoarchaeia archaeon | reverse complement strand
GCCTATACACCACAGGTCAAAATCGCCTTTGATGATATTATTATACCGGCAGTAGTTCAGAACAATCGTGCTCTAGCGCCGGTGCGGCAGCTGGCTGAAGCTATGGGCCACAAAGTTTTCTGGGAGGGAGTAACCCGAACCGTTACTATTGTATAAGGAGGTTGGTGATAAATGGAAGATAGGCTAGTTGTTCTGTGTTATAATGCCCTGAGCATTCTGATTCCGGCACTATGTGCGATATTGATCGAGTTAATCAGGCGTAAATTAGGTCTAGAGAAAATGCGGAAAATGCAGCAAGAATTGGAGACCAAAAAGGATCTGGCGCACCTGGCCGTAAGAATGACAGAGCAAGTTTATCAGAATTTACACGGGCAGGATAAATTCGATCGAGCATCAGAGTGGTTAACGGCCCGGGCTAGGGAACGAGGTTTAAATATTAACAGTGATGAGCTGCAGGGGTTAATAGAGGCGGCTTTGCGCATGGCTAACGATGAGTTTAGTAAGCAGTGGGGTAAACAGGTAATGTATAACCATTTTTTACATAAATTTTTTGTTCTTTTTCAACTAAAACTCTATTTGTGAAACTTGTATAACTCCAATAAAATATTCATCAAAATATTATTAAAATCCAAATTATTAGTTTAATTAATCTTATCATAAGTAATTTTTATAAAATATATATTTTGTTATTTTAACAACAAAAACAAAAATTCAAAATTATTTTGTTTTTTATTTTTATTTAATATTATTATTTTAATATCAATAACTAACAAATTATGAACCAAATATTTTGAATAAAACTTGATAATCTTAAATATAAGGATTTTTTCAGTGAAATAACTAAATTTGAAAATCAAAAAATTATTTTTACTCCAAATCCTGAAATATTACTTGTTGTTAAAAAAGATTCTGAATTCAAAAAAATGCTAGAAAAAGCTAATTATCTGCTTCCAGACTGAATTTGACTCTATATTGCTTTTCAGATTCTTGAGGAAAAAAATAAATTTTTAAGAATTTTAAAACTACCGTATTATTTTTTAAATCTTTTTTTTAGAAGAAAATATCTTTATTCCAAATATTGAGAAAGAATTTGTTGAAGTGATTTGACAAAAGATTTAGTTAATTACTCTGAAAAAAATAATATAAAAATCACAATTTTAGACTTATATAATCCAACAGATCAAAAAAAAGTTGATTCTCAAAAAATATTCTCATCTAAATTAAAAGAAAAATTTCCAAATTTGCACTTTGATTATTTTATTTATGAGCCTTCAAAAAAGTTTGATATTATAGATCAAATCAAAAATTGAGACTCAAAAATAGTATTTTCAACACTTTGAAATAAGAAACAAGAAGAGTCTATAATAGAAATCATGGCTAATTGTCCTAATGTCAAGCTTTGACTTTGAGTTTGATCTAGTTTTGATTATTATATTTGATTTCAAAAAAGGGCCCCAAAATGGTTTAGAATTCTTTGATTAGAATGGTTTTATAGGCTTCTAATCTGACCTAAAAAGATATTAAGATTAAAAAGACTTTATAATGCCATTTTTGTTTTTATTTTGGAAGTTATAAAATAAAGGTTATTGTTTTTATCACTTTTTCAAAAAATCATTTGACTTAAAGAAAAATTTGATATAATTTGGAATTTCCAAAAACAAAAACTAAAAAAGGGTAAAAAATGAAGTACTTTGAAAATTTTTTTTTGTTCATTATCATTTTAACTGGGCTTCTGTTTTGTAATAAATCAAAACATGTAAAAGGACTTGATTTACAATCAATACTAAGGGGGTTAAAAAATTATTAACCACTTTCCCAACCAAAGGCTGAACTAAGTTCAGCCTTTAACTTTGTTTATTTTATTGATTTTTCCACAAATACTTATAAAATAATTTTCAATAATATTAACTAAGAAAATTTATGCTAAAATTCTATAATACAAAAACAAGGAAAGAAGAGATTTTTAAGCCATTAAAACAAGATGAAATAAAAGTTTATTTTTGTGGTCCAACTGTTTATAATTATGCTCATATTTGAAATCTAAGAACTTATGTTTTTGAAGATGTTGTTATTAGGACCTTAAAATTCCTTTGATATAATGTAAAAACTACTATGAATATTACGGATGTAGACGATAAAACTATAAAAAGTAGTATACAATCCTGAGAAACCCTAAAAAACTTTACTGAAAAATATACTGAAATTTTCCTAAAAGATATAGAAAAGTTATGAATCACAAAAGCTGATAATATCGTTCCAGTTACTGAGCTAATACCTGAAATGGTAAGGATGATTAATACAATGTTGAAGAGGTGATTTGCTTATATTTGAGAAGATAATAGTATTTATTATAATATTAAAAAATATTCAAAATATGGTAAATTTGCTAATATAGATTTTTCTGGTCAAAAAGAATCTGTAAGAATTGATAATGATGAATATGATAAAGAAAATGCTTCAGATTTTGTTCTTTGGAAAGCTTGGAAACAAGAAGATTGAGCTAATTTTTGGGAAGAAAAATTTTTATTAAAAGATGAAGAATTTATTACTATAAAGTGAAGACCAGGTTGGCATATTGAATGCAGTGCTTGTAATATGAAATATTTTTGAGCTCAAATTGATATTCATATGTGATGAATTGATTTAATTTTTCCTCATCATCAAAATGAAATAGCTCAAACTGAAGCTTGTACTAGAAAAGAATTTTCAAAATATTGGCTACATACTTGACATCTAATGGTAGATGGAAAAAAAATGGCTAAATCTTCTAATAATTTCCATACACTTAAAGATTTAGAAGATAAATTTTTAAAAGATTGAAAATTAGAACCAAAAATGCTTTATAGAGCTATAAGATTTAGTTTTGCAAATGGTAAATATAGAGATAGTGTAGATTTTAGTTTTTCTAAATTAGATCAAATATTTAACACTTTGAAAAATATAGATGAAACATTAAAAAATATTTTAAATTACAAAAAATCTATAAATAATAAAAATTTAAATAATTCTATTTCTTTTGAACTTAGAGAGCAATTACAAGATACAATTCAAGAATATGTAGAAAAATTAGAAGATGATTTTAATATTCCTGAAGCTTTGGCTGTTTTTTTTGAATTTCAAAAATTTGTAAATATTTGATTAAGAGAAAAAACTTTTAATTCACCTGAAATAGTTGCAATAATTGATATGTATAAAACTTTTGATCAGGTTTTATGAATAATTGATTTCAGTATTTTAGAAGATAAAAATGAAGAAATTCCACAAGAAGTTTTAGAATTATTTGAATCAAGAAATCAAGCTAAAAAGGATAAAGATTTTGAATTATCTGATAAATTAAGATTAGAAATTGAAGAACTAGGTTATTCTATAGTTGATAATAGAGATTGAAGTTTTTTGAATAAAAATTAATTTTTAAATTTTTGCTTTAAATAAAAAATAATGATATAATTCTAATGATTTTATATTATTATTTTTTTTATTATGTGATCTCTAGAATGACAATATTATGCTTATGATGAACTTGAAACATATGATTATTCTGATACAACTTGAAGTCTAAATAATCTTAAATCCGAGATAACAGAGCAACAGGCAAGAGAATTAAAACAAAGATCAATTGAAAAAGTTAAAGATTTTGAAGTTTTTGATTTTATAAGAATACAAAAAGAATTTTTTCAGAAAGATTTAAGTTCTGATATTGATTTTGTAAATGAAGTAAAAAGAATTCAGTCTGAAATTTTTATTGAAAAAAGTAAACAAACTTGAGTTATTGATGAAGAAACTCTAAAAGCTATATATTTGAATGTTTATAATTATAATGATGAACTAATTCAAAATTCAAAATTTGGTTTTGTTAAAGAGAAAATTGATAAATATTTAGGTGTTGATAATTCTTCTCAAGAGCAAACGGTTGTTCAAGAAGATAATTCTTGAACTTCAATTCAAGAATTATCTTTAGATCAAAAATCACCAGAATCTGAGGAATCTAATGAGGATTTTAATAATTTTTTAAAACAAAGAGAATCAGAAATAAGATGAGAAATGACTTGAAATTTTAATAGTAATTCTTTGCTTTTCAGGAATTATTTTGCTAGTAGTAAAAGATTTAAAAATGAACCAATAGGTAATCAAGATGAAATGTTTATTTCTAAAGGTATAGATAAAAATCTTTTTAAAAATGATAATCCTAAAGAACATAATGATTATTGAAATTCTATACTTATATCAAAGCTTGGTTGAAAAGTTGTATTAAGGTTTTATATTGGTTGAAAATTATATTTATCAACTATAGTTTCTCCTTGAATTACTAGTAAGCCAACTAATCAAGATTTTTATTCTTGAAAACATATAACTGATATTTATCATATTTCTTCAAAATACCCAGAAAATAAGTGAGATTGACCAGATTGATGAGCTCCAATGCCATATGCTACTTTTCTTGCAGATTGAATTTGGATACATTGATCAGCAGATAAAATAGATTGAAATTACCGTTCTCATGGTTGTATTAGAACACCAACTTATTATGCAAAAGAAATTTTTGAAAAGGTAAATGAATTACAAGGTATTTGACAAACAGTTACTATTGATACAAGGTGAATTTATTAAAATAAAATATTACTTACTGTCAACTGTTTGTGTATTTTAAAAATTGACATGCAAAATAAATAATATAAACTAAAACCGTAATTTATATTACAAATGTTTATATTTTAAAATTTAATTTTATATTATGTGAAATAGAAATAAATTTTTTCTTTTAATTTTTGCTTTAATATCGTTTTTATTATTTTGAATTTTTTCTACTTTTGCTTCTACAGGTTCATTAACATGAACTTGAGCAAATACAAAATATTACCAACAGAAAGATAGGCTTTCATTATCTCTATATAAAAGTACAAATATAAAGATTGAAAATGTAAAAAAACAACTATCTACATTTATATTAAATGTATC
>JAQVLH010000092.1 GCA_028704265.1 Candidatus Nanoarchaeia archaeon | reverse complement strand
TTTTTTGCAAATAACTCCAAAGGTTATCTGTTAAAGTGTATTTATCCAGAGGATTTGGCTCAAGTATATTTTTTATTTTTGCTGTTGGTTCCGGCAATTCCGGAAAATGAAAATTTTCTTTGCTTTTATAAACTTCATTCCTGAAACCAACAATGATTATTCTCTCTCTGTGTTGAGGGACAAAATGCTTCCCGTCTAATACCTTAAAATGAATTGAGTATCCTAATTCCTTTAACGTTTCAGTAATAACTTTAAAAGTTTTTCCCTTGTCATGAGAAACAAGATTTTTTACGTTTTCAAGCATAAAAGCCGCAGGCTTTTTATATTTTATAATTCTTGCCACATCAAAAAACAAAGTCCCCTGTGTTTCATCAAGGAAACCGTGTTTCCTGCCTAAAGCATTTTTCTTGCTGACTCCAGCAATTGAAAATGGTTGGCAGGGAAATCCGGCAAGCAAAATATCGTGATCCGGAATGTCTTTTTCTTTTATTTTGGTTATATCTCCAAAAGGCACCTCGCCAAAGTTTGCTTCGTATGTTTTCTTTGAAAACTTGTCCCATTCTGAAGTGAATACACATTTTCCTCCGGCTTTTTGATATGCCAGGCGTATTCCACCGATACCTGCAAATAGATCAATAAATCTGAACTTTGGTTTTACAGGAGATGGAAAAGGAATATCCCATTTGATTGGTAAATAATATTGAAATTCGCTTTCACCAGCTACATTAAGCTCTTTATGTAATTCTTTTAAATATTTTTTTGCACCGGCCAGAAAGTATTGTGCACCGCCGTTTTGATAGCTATGGAAGTAATGTGTAAGGAATGCAAGGCCACTATCTGTATTATGGTCAATTTCCACACACAGCTTTTCTCTTATTTCAGAATATTTTTTTTGCTTTACTTCTTTCACTAATTATCCTGTCAATTTTTCTTGTGCAAGATAGCAAATTTTTCTGCACGTCTTTGCTCCAAAATCGTAAAATTTTCCACTCTTCCTTTTTAAGCCGAATGTTTACCTCGCAATCTCTTTTTATATTGCTTTCAATCTTTTTCCACCAAAATTTTCTATTGGTTTTAATGCGATGTTTGTTGATATCCCAGTCTTTTCCGTGGAAATATTCACTATCCACAAAAATTGCAATTTTCAAT
This sequence comes from Candidatus Nanoarchaeia archaeon, assembly GCA_028704265.1. Taxonomy (GTDB): domain Archaea; phylum Nanobdellota; class Nanobdellia; order Tiddalikarchaeales; family Tiddalikarchaeaceae; genus JAQTTT01. Next base: position 3,860 of record JAQVLH010000092.1, on the reverse strand, counting down.
CTCTTAAAAGTCAGATCGGGTTTGCCAAAAACCGTTTTATCATTTTTTCTGTAGCGGTATCCTTTTTCCCATAAAGCTTTAGCAAGCACAACTTCCATTTTTGTATTTGAGTTGCTAATTTCCTGCATGTTTTTTCTGCGTTGTTCTTTGGTTAAAACGTCCATTTACACAAAGATGATAATATGATGGGTATTTAACTTGTTTGTTTCTTTTCTGGAAATTGACATGATTTGATTTTTTTTCGTAAATGAGTAAACAAACAATCATTTTTTAACAAAATCAATCCCGACTCTTATTGAGTGAGAAAAAGCATAATTAGCTATTCTTTGTGCATATTGTTTTCTAAGGGTGAACTTATAATTTAGGCCAATTTCACTAACTTTATTCTCAATGTTATCACCTTTTATCTCTTGCTTATATTCTAAATATTTTATTTTTAACTGATCGATTTTTGGCTTAGGAATAAATAACTGAACAGGTTTAATATAAATAGGCAAGTATTTATCAATATTGCCCCTGTTATTATTACTAAATCCAGACCATATAATACAAGTTTCACTATCAATATAGGATAAAAATGCTTGATCCCCTAATTTAATAGCAGTTTTTATTGAGGGATGCTTTTTCCCTTTAACAAAGAAATATCTGTTATTAATGTTTTCAGGTTGCAAACAATCACATAATGGTGTAATACATAGAAAATAGTCACCGTTATTACCTAGGAAAATATCTCCAAAATTAATTATTCTATCATCAGGCAGAACTGACCCATTGTAAAATACATTTAACTTACTTAATTCACTAATATCTGGGCAAGTTATCCTGCTATGTAGTATACTTGATTCAAATAATTTAAATTCTTTCTTTAAACAATTATTTTCAATCTGATCAATCATAACATTGTTCATGAGTTCTCTAAAAAATACTTCATGATTATTTTTAATATTTTGTTTCCAATGATAAGCTAAAGTTTTATCTTCAATATCTATTAAGTTTGTTGAAATAAAGGCGCTACTTCTTTTAATATTGTTTTGCATTTCCACTCCTAACATTAGTAAATAGCTATTATTTTCTAATAGTAGTTGCTCCCTTATTTTATTAATTAATTTTCTCTTATCAGTTCCATGATCCTTTTTAATTACAAATACTATTGTATTGTTAATAAATAATACTTTTTTAGTTATTTCACTTTTTTTAATTTGATAAGTGCTATTCGGTGATTTTTTTAATGAAGAGTAGGCAATTGCAAGAGATTTTAATTTATTAGCAAAATCTATATCTTGTGAAAAACAAGAAGCGTTTTCAATTGAATAGACTAAAGATTGATTACTTTGCCAAATCATTACACGTAATCTTGCAATTTCTTTAATGTTAGAAAGTAGAGGTAATGATAATATTTTATCTAAATATGGTTGAATTTGTTCGTTAAAAACATCTTCAAATTCAAATTCATCAACAATTAAATTATAATATGCTTGGTCATGTCCAGAAAAATATGACATGCAATTGCTTAATACATCATCTATATTATTATTGGTATATATGCAACAGAAATGTATATGCTCTTCTTTTACAATGTCTTCTAATATTTCTAATGCAAATTCTTCCCCTGATGTAACGCCATCAAGGTGCCAATCTAGCAAAATTAAATCTTTAGAATTTAAAAAAGGTTTAGTAGTTTGAACATTTATAAATTTATGAACTGTTAAAGCCACATGATTATTACAAAACAGCTTATATAAATCTTTGCTTAATTTTTGTGTTTGATCAAGATCTGTGTTCTTTGTTGATTCCCTAGTATATGGTTCTAGTGCATTTTCATCAATATAAATAGCAGATTTAATCGCATCAAAAAGTATATTATTAATAATCTTCTTATATTCTTGAACGTAGAAACTCATTTTACTATATTATTTATTCTAATAACAAAGCAAGCTCCATCTAATTTGTTATAATTTTCATCATTAGAAGCATAAATATCCATCGAAGTTTTTTGAAGACTTTGCTTTGCTAAGTATAGCCCAAGTCCTCTTCCTCCTCTTTTGGAGTAGAATATTTCAAATATTTTGGTTAATTGAAAATCTTTGATTTTTTCTCCAGAATTCATAACCAAAATTTCATTTGTTTCTTCAAAGTAATCAAAAACAATTTTTTTGTCCTCTTTGCTTCTTAACCAATATATAGCATTATTAATAAGATTAATGAAAACAGCATATACAATGGGTTCTTTGCAAATAAAGTTACAATTTAAAAATTTATCAGAAGCTAAAGGATCTATTCCTTCTTTTTCAAAGGAATTTTGAAAAAAGGATTTTAAATATTTGAAAACTGAAGCACCTGTAATATTTTTCTCTAGTATACCAGAAGCATGATAAAGAGGAGACAATAATTCATATTTGTCTTCTAATTGTTGGAATGCATTTTTAAGATATGTAAACTTCTTAGAAACATTAGGAATATCAATTATTTTGGGTTCCAATTCTTTGACTGAATTATTAATTACAGAATATAATACATTAAATTCATGATCTATTATTTCAACAGCTATACCTAATTGAGCCATATCATTTGTTAATTCCCACTGTTCTTTCATTTCTTCATAAGCAGTTCGATATGCACCCTTTAAAATTTCTTCGTCAACATCAAAATTAATTCGATTTATATGATTTACGGCAGGAAATATCTTTTCTTCTTGATATTTTAACAATGAGTTATACTTATTATTTAGTAATTTAATAGATTCTAAAACCGAATCTTTTGATTGAATGTTTAGTTTTAATTTTTCTTTCTCTTTGAAAAGTTCATCGATTAGATAATTATTTCGCTTTTTAAATTCACTAGATATTTCACTTAATTTTTGTTCAAGAATTTCCCCGTACTTAAAACCTTCTTCTTCAAGTCTATTTTTATAAATAGAATAATTATTCTCAAATTCTTTTTGAAGTTCATGAATTTCTAATAAAGAATTTACTCTTTTAAATAGATTTGAGCTTTCTTTTTTGGTTGTTTTAGTAAATAATACAACTTCTTTCTCGTATTCATTTAACCTCTCTAGTTGTCGTTCAGTAGGTTTATAATGCTTTGGCATTTGAGGTAAAAGTTCTTTATATGCCAAATCCATTTCTTTAATATCATTAATAATTGACTCTATTTCATTATATATAACATTCGATTTAGATAACTTTATAGTAAGTAAGTCTACTAAATTTTGATATTCTTTTTTATATTCTTGAAGCCTTTCAGGATATAACTTTAAACTTCTTGTAAATTGTTTTTTTTCTTCGGTTACTCTTCTCTTATCTTCATCAAGTGCTTTAGCTTGTTGGTTTAATTGCTCTTTTTGATCTAAAAAAATACTCTTTTTAGCTTTGTTACCAAAAAAGTCTTTTGCTAATGAAATAAATAATCCTTCCAAATCATCGGCAAAAGCTCTGTACCAACTGTTATTTATTAAGCCTTCTCTTCCTGCCTTATCAATTAAATTTTCATTCCCTTTTCTTGTAATAGAAATATAACCAAAAAGTCTTCTGTAACTAAAAAAATACTGACCTATACTTTTTGATCTTCGCTCTTCTAACCCAAGAAAATCTTCTCTCGCTCTACCATATGGTAATACTCGAAATCCATCTCTGAAAATATATATGCCACCATAATTTGTAACTTTTTTCTTTAGTATATCAAATTGTGTATCATTTAGTTTTGAATCAACCTTTTCTCCTAAGGCATAACCTAATTTTACATTACAACTACCATAATTAGTACGACTATATTTTTTTCTTAAATTTATTTTTTCATTATAATCAATCCATTTATCGTATATTTTTAATTTTCCATTAAAATCTCCTTCTCCAGTTAAAGTG
>JAQVLH010000091.1 GCA_028704265.1 Candidatus Nanoarchaeia archaeon | reverse complement strand
GTGATGGAGACAGAATGATGCTAATCGATAATAATGGAGAAAGAATTGAAGGAGATATTACTACAGCAATAATTGCAAAACAAATTCTAAAAAAAGGCAATGAAAAAATAATGTATGATTTAAGAAGCACAAAAGCAGTTGGTGAAATAATATCAGAAAATGGAGGAATTCCATTAATGTCACGAGTTGGACATTCATTCATAAAAGAGCAGATGAGAAAAGAAAATGTATGTTTTGCAGGAGAAATCTCTGGTCATTATTATTTCAGGGATAATTTTTTTACAGATTCGGCAGATATTCCATTATTGATGATTTTAGAATTATTATCCAATGAAAATAAAAAATTATCAGTAATTAAAAAAGAAATAATAAGATATTCTCATTCAGGGGAAATAAATAAAGAAGCAAATAATAAAGAATCAATTTTTGCAAGATTAAAAAATAAATATTCAAATCTTAAAATGTTAACTATTGACGGATTAACTTTTCAAGATGAAAATTATTGGTTTAATGTAAGAGCTTCAAATACAGAACCTTTAATTAGGCTTAATTTAGAGGCAAATAACAAGGAATTAATGCAAAATAAAGTAAAAGAAGTGCTTGAGTTAATTTATTAAAAACCTCTATTTTATTATAATAATATGAATAATCCTTTCAAAGCCTATGATGTAAGGGGAATATTTAATAAAGAATTTTTTGCAGAAGATTTTTTTAAAATAGCATTAGCATATTCGGATTTAATTAAGCAAAAATCCTGCATAGCTTATGATTCAAGAACATCTTCATTAATTTTAAAAGAATCATTTATCAATGGGTTTGTTTCAGGAGGAAACAATATAATAGACTTAGGCTTGCTTCCAACACCAGTTTCAAATTATTATGCATTAAATCATAAAATAGAAAATGTAATGATAACTGGAAGTCACACTCCAAAAGAATATAACGGAATAAAATTTTTTGATAAAAGAGGAGTAGTTTATAACGAAAGACTAAAAATTATAGAAAAAAAATATTTAGAAAATGATTTCAAAAGGGCAAATTTTGAAGAGTTAGGCAAAAAGTCACTGGATAATAATGCAATAAATGAATATATACAGAATATTAAATCAAAAATAAAATTAGAAAAAAATATGAAAATAATTCTTGACCATGGCAATGGAACAAGCGGATTAGTTGCTCCAAAATTGTTGAAAGAATTAGGATGCAAAATTGTAAATATTAGCATAGAACCTGATGGCATGTTTCCAAATAGGGAACCAGAGCCAACATCTAATAATTTAAAATTTTTGCAAAAAAGAATAATTGAAGAAAAAGCAGACTTTGGGTGCGCGTTTGATGGTGATGCAGATAGAAGCGTATTTGTTGATAATAACGGAAGAGTAATTGACGGAAGCAGAATAACTGCAATATTAGCCAAATATTACTTAAAAAAAAATAAGAATTCTTACATTGTTGCAAGCATTGATATGAGTAGTGTTGTAAAAAAAGTGGTTGAAGATAATGAAGGCAACATAGTTTGGTGTCCAGTTGGAATGAAAAATATAGAAAAAGGATTAGTGGATAATAAAGGAATGCTTGCAGGAGAAGTGAGCAGCCATTTTTATTTAAATGATTTTTATCCATTTAGTGACGGAATATTAGCCTGCGCAAAAATGGCGCAAATTTTAAGCGAAAATAAAAAAACTTTTTCAGAATTATTAGATGAGTTGCCCCAATATTTTATAAAACATTCAAAATATTCATGCTTAAGTCATGAAAAAAAATTTAGTATTTTTGAAAAAATAAAGCAAGAATTGTCAAAAAAATACAAAATTAATGATTGTGATGGGATTAAATTTTTCTTAAATCAAACAAATTGGGTTTTAATTAGGCCCAGCAACACTGAATGTTTAATTAGATTTACAGTTGAAGCTTCAAAACAAAATGAGTTAGAAAACATTTTTAATGAATTTGAATTTTTAATAAAGAAATTTATAAACAATGAAAAATAGGTAGATAAATAATGAAAGCAGTAATATTAGCAGGGGGTTACGGAACAAGATTACAGCCATTAACTCTTAGAACTCCAAAAGGAATACTTCCTGTAGCGGATTCAACAATAATAGAAATGACTTTAAAAGAGCTTGAAAAATTAAAAATTGAAAAAGTAATTCTTTCCCTTAATAAAACGCAAGAAAAAGTAAAAGATCTTTTGGATGAAAGATATAAAGGAATAAAAATAGAATACCTTTTTGAGGATTCAAAAAAAGATTCAGAAAAAATGGGAGCAATAGGCGCATTATCTTTCATTATAAAAAAATTTGGGCAAGATGATTATATAATATTAGGCTCGGATAATTATATTAAAGGATTAGATTATCAAAAAATGCTTCAGCAGCATAAGGAAAAAAAATCGGATGCAACAATTGCTTTGTATGAATTAAATGACATGTCAAAAGTTTCATATTATGGAATAGCAGTATTAAATACTGATAAAAAAATTACTATGTTTCAGGAAAAGCCAAAAGTTGAGGAAGCAAATTCAAAATTAGCATCAACATTTAATTATCTCATAAGCAAAAATTTTAGCAAAAAAATATTAGATTATGTTGCATTAAAATTAAAAGAAGGCAAAAAACCGGATAATGTTGGAGATTTATGGGAATATTATTTAGAAAATTCAAACATTTACGGTTTTGAATTTAGTGGAGAATGGGGAGATCTAGGAAAGCCATTGCCATATATTGAAATTAATCATAAAGCATTAAATATTATTAAAAGGGATATAAGCAGGGAAGCGGAATATGGGATAAATGTTAAAATCTCAGGGAATGTAATAATAAAAAAAGGATGCAAAATAAAAGACAATGCAATAATTATCGGGCCCTGTTTTATAGATGAAAATGTCACTATTGGAGAAAATTCAATGATAGGGCCGTATACAACAATTCTTCATGATACTTTTATAGGAAAAGATAATTTCATTAATGGCTCAATTCTTTTTGAAAAAATAAAAACAAAAGAAAATGTGAAAATAACAAGGGCGTTAATAGATGGCGGATGCGAAATAAATGAAAATAATAAAATTGAAGAGCAAGCAATGATAGGCTATTCATGCACTATAGAGAAAGATTCGCAAATATTATACAACACTAAACTTTGGCCATTTCTTACAATTGGCAAGAATTCTACAATTAATGGGGCAATTAATTACGAGCTTGATTATATCAAATTTGAACCAAGAATAAAGAACTCAAAATATTGGAAGTAAAACTTTTTTAATTAATTAATGATAAGTTCTTATATAATGTTTGAAAAATTGCCAAAAAAATTCATTAAATATTTTTTAGTGGGAGGAATAGCTTTTATAACAGATTATTCTCTTAGTATGCTATTTTTTAGTTTTCTTAATTTTACTGAAGTTTTATCAAATTCAATGTCAGTTTTTATGGTTTCAATAATGAAATTTTTTATAAATAAAAAATTTACTTTTAAAAATGTAAGCAAAAGAGCAAAAGAGCAATTAATAATGTCATTTGTTGTAATGGGTTTTTATTTAATATTCACAAGCACCCTTGTTTATTTGTTTTCAAATATTATGAAAATACCTTTTTATATTACAAAAGTAATAGTTGTATTTCTAGGGGTGTCAGTTAATTATTTTCTTGATAAAAATCTGACATTTAACAAAAGGTTTGATTAAAATGAATCTAAAAGAATTAATGAAAGGAGAATTAAATGAAAATGAAATTTTATTATTAAAAAGAAGTTTTGATCAAATAGGCACTATTGCTCAGCTTGAAATTCCAAAAGAGCTAGAAAGTAAAGAAAAACTTATTGCAGAAAAAATATTAAAAACTTACAAAAATATTAGCACAGTTGTTAAAAAAGAAGATATAACCTTAGGGGAATATAGGATTAGGCCTGTTAAAATTTTAGCAGGAAAAGATACTACTATAACAATACATAAAGAAAATGGAATATTTATGAATTTGGATTTAAATAAAGTATTTTTTACTCCAAGATTATCTGGAGAGAGATTAAGGGTGCTTGCGTTAATAAAAAAGAATGATTTTGTTGCTGATTTATTTTGCGGAGTTGGGCCTTATTCGATATTAATTGTAAAATTTTCAAAAGCTAAAAAAGTTTTAGCCAATGATTTGAATCCAGATGCTTACAAGTACCTTCTTGATAATGTTAAAAAAAATAAGGTGATTGACAAAATAGAATGTTTTAACAAAGATGCAAGGGATTTTCATAAATTAAATGCAGACAAGGTAATAATGAATATTCCAAAGTTTTCAGAATCATTTTTAAAAATGGCTTTTGATAATTGCAGAATCGGAGGAAGGGTTTTTTATTACTGTTTTGCAAAAGAGGATGAATTAAAAGACAGAGTCAAAGAAATAAAGCAGGCAGGAAATTGCAGGATATTAAAAAAAACTAAATGTGGAGACATAGGCCCATCAACTTACAGGTGGTGTATTGATTTTAAAAAACTATAAAAATGATTAATAATTATTCTTTTTTATAATGGTTAAAACTTCTTTAAAAGTTAAATTACTTCATATTGAGACTGGAGGAATAAATATAATTGTTCTTAATGCTGAACAAGCCAAAGATTTAGATTTAAAGCATTTAGATAGGGTTAGGGTTTATAATCATAAAAAAGACATAATTTGCAGCGTTGATATTACAAAAGTTGCAGTAAAAAAAGGAGAAATTGGTTTATTTGTGGAGCCGGAAATCCAATTAGGATTTAAAGAGGGTGATGAATTATTAATTGAAAGTGTTCCAAAACCAAAAGGATTAAGCGCAATTAGGGAAAAATTAGACGGAAAAGAACTTGACAAAGAAGAATTACATGATATTGTAAAAAATATAGTTGACGATGAATTAACTGATGTTGAATTAACTGCATTTATTACAGCATCTTATTGCAAGGGGTTAAGTTTTGAAGAAACATATAATCTTACTAAAGCAATGGTTGAAACAGGAGAAGTATTAAATTTCGGTAAAGGCCCAGTTTTTGACAAGCATAGCATT
>JAQVLH010000090.1 GCA_028704265.1 Candidatus Nanoarchaeia archaeon | reverse complement strand
ATCCGTTGTAAAAATAGTTGATGAAGGAACACTTGCACTCATTTTTCCTCCCCCTCCTAATCCTGAAATAAATTTTGAATGAATTTCTGCAGGTTTATAATACCCTAATTTTGGCAAAACATCCCTTGCAAGTCTAAAATAAGGATCTTGATCAATTCCGCATGGTATTAAGCAAGGAATATTTTTTTTTTTGCTTTATTGACTCTAAAAAGCATGGAACTATTTGAACACTTGAAAAAAATATTTGCCCAATATTTGATTCATTTGTGAATCCAAAAACTGCCTTAGCTGTTGAAAATGTAATCTTTTTTGCAACTTTAATAGCTTCACGATAAAGCACTTTTGAATAATCAGTATCTATAATAATGACTGATTTTTTAGGGTCAAAACCTAACGCAATGACATCCAAAGCATTATCATAAGCCATCTTATTTGTTTGCTCTAATGTTAAATTATCTTTCACTAAAAATTTCTCATCATCAGTGAGCTGAAAATATAATTTTGCTCCAAATTTATCCTGAAGCCATTTAGTAAGCACCCATGAAATCAAATGCCCTAAATGAGTATCACCACTAGGACCTCTTCCAGTATATAAAAAAAACTTATTGCCTTTTTCATACTCATCAAGAATCCATTTTAAATCCCTATGCGAAAAGAAAAGCCCTCTTTTTAAAAAAGGATGAAGCTCTCCTGCAATTTTTTCAATCCTATCAAGTAATTTTTTATCAATTCGTTCAGTGCCGAATTCTTTAATTAATTTATTATAATCAATATCTCCAGACACTTCCCAAGGAGTAACAATCATAAAAAAAGAATAATTAATCAAGATTTATAAATATTGATACTTGATTTTTTTTTAATAATAAATCTCTTAATTTGGAAAAAATTTTTTAAAAAAAAATATTTAGCAAAAATTATAAAAAAATTATTAATTTTTATAATTCTTGCCGTATTAACAGTTTTTTTAAGGTAAAACAGTAAAACTGCTGAATGCACCCATTGAAGAGTTATTCAGGTAAAAAACTTGGCCCGATTGGGTTAGTGAAACCATAATTAATCCATAAGCTACTACTAAAACGCTTACTATTATCAAATCTATTAGTTTCATAATTTATTACACCTCCCAAAATTATATTTTTTTTTCTTTGAAGAATAAAAAAAGATGCGAATCATTTAAAAAGATTTCTTTAAAAAAAGAAATTATTATTAATAGAAGAATATTAAACTAAACTTAATATGTTTTTAACCGCCCATATAATGATTGCATTCATAATCTATGAAGTATTCAATCTTAAAGCAAATTTGCTGCTTTTTTTGTTTTGTTCAATTCTTCCTGATGCTTCATGGCCTTTTTATAAAAAGCACAGAATTCAGTCATGGTATCATACAGTTTTAACATTTTTTTGGACAATATTTTTCCATCCTTATTGGATTGCTGTTTTGTCGCATTTTATTGCTGATTTTTTTACTGGAGGAATAAGATTTACTCCTTTTGATAAAAAAACTTTTGGCATAAAATTAAAAAATGAAGAAAGAAAATCTGAAAATGATTTTTTTTTGATAAGATTGATTAAGCATGTATTTTATAGTTTTAAATCAAGAAAATTATTAATTTTAATTGAAGTAATATTATTTGTAATATGCATGATATTAATATTTTTATAAAAATATAAAAAAGCTTCAGGTGAGAATCGCACTCACGGCCTCTTGCTTACAAGGCAAGCGCTCTACTCCTGAGCTACTGAAGCGGTAAATAAAATTAGATATTCTATTGTTTTTAAATTTATTTGTATACATTCATTTTATATTAGGTTTAAATAAAAAAAAAATTTTAATTTTAACCCCAATTTATTGCTTTCTGGTTAAATTCGTCAAAAATTGTTTCATAATTATTTAATGATTGTCCCCAAACTGAAAGCATTGTATGTATGAATTCATTATTTTTGTAAAAAACCGCTGATTTATATGAAGCATTTTCATTAATTGAATAATAAGTGCATTCAAAAATTTGAGCATTTGTAAGCCAGCCATTTGAAGAAACCTCTTCGCAGGCAAAATTTTCATATCCCTCAAATTTTTCTCTAAAAATTTGCATCGCATTTTCAAAACTAAATGCTGAATAAATATAATTTTCAACATAAATCGCATAAGATGAATCATTAAATGCATAAAATGCCTCATAGTCTCCTGATTGCCCATTATATTCAAGCCCTTGAAATGGAAGTATTTCAAAATCTATATTAGTTAATTCTTGCTCATTTGAATCCTGAATGGAATTATTTGAAGTGCATCCTAATATAAGCACTACAAGTATTATTGATATTAATGTATTTTTCATTAATCCATAAATTAATTAATTTTTTATAAAGCTTTTTGGACATAATAAAAATTAAACTAATATTTTTTTTTAATTATGAACCTATATTTTGTCAGATCAATAATTAACATTTATAATTTAATAAAACTTGAAGCTCCTTTTAAAAAAACCATTATAAAAGCAAAATTTAAAAAAAAACCCATTGGAATTCCGATTAAATTTATAAAAAAAACTGCTGAAGCAATTACATCAATTAATCCTAAAATATCAAAAATATTAGCAGTCATTATTAATGTGTATAATCCTTTGAAAATTAATATTGAAGCAAAAATCATTGAAATATTAACATTAAAATTAAAAATGCAAAAAATTGCAGCTAAAATATCAAATATACCTAAAATAAAAATTATCATTTTTTCTTACCTACCCAATAATATGAGATGAATCCAAAAGTTATTATTTCAAGCATAAAAAATTTATAATCATTTAATTCTAAATTATTTATCCATACTTGCTTTGAAATAACAAAAGATATTAATGCTAAAAATTCAAATGACATTAAAATTATAAAAAATATTAAAAAAAAATTACCTTTATTTAAATTCATAATAATGAATTAAAATAAATAATAATTAATAAAGTTTTACATATACATTGCATCATTGCCTTTGTTTCTTCTTTTGATTGCAGAATATAATTCTTCAAAATTTTCATCTATTTCTTCTCTTTCTTCATCATTCATTAATGAATAGCTGCATAAAACATTGCATAATGTAAAATATTCACAATTTTTTGCATCAGGACTTGATTCAATGTTTGGGTCGCATTCTGTTATTTTTTTTGGACAAAACCCTTTGATTATCCTAATAACATCATCTTTTTCTTCCCTTACATCATTCAATAAATCATTCAAAAATAGCACTTTTTCTTTTGTGAAATTCATAAGGCAATCGCCTCATTGAATTTTTCGCTTGCAAATCTTAGCAATTCGTTTGTGTTTGGAAGCTTTTCTCCATTTAATTGTCTTGAATAAGCATAACTTGCTGCATTTACTAACTCGCTTGGTGTTATTTCTTTATTTATTATTAATTCTCCTGCATTTATAGCATAATTATATCCATCTCTTGTTTCATGGGTTGAAACATAAGTTACTGTTTGCACTGTTTCCCATAAAGAGTTATTCTTAGGAGAATATTTCTCAAAAGCCTTGCTTATTAATTTATCATTTGAACCTAATGAGTTTATTATCATTGCTAATTGAACTCCCGGATTTAATTCAATATCATGCGAAGCATCTATCATGTTAACTATTGTTCCTAAATTTTCGCTTACTCCTGTTAATTTTTTTTCAATGTCAAAATCGGACAATTTGTGGATTATTCTTTGGCCGATTTTTCCTCCGCTTAAAATCATACCATTTGAACATACTCTTGCATCATGATATAATCCTATTTTTACTGCCATGTTTCCTAAATTAGCTGGATAAACTACTAATGGTGCTAATTTTCCGAATTCATTTTCTATCCCTTTATTATAAATTCTTATAATTCCTTCTTTGTAAGTTTTTTCCAAATATTCTGTTCCGAATTGATTATCACATTTTTCTGCAATATATTTTACGCTTATTTGGCTAAATTGATCAGACACTGCTGTAACTATCTTGTTTCCTACAATTCCGACATATTTTTCATTTTTTAGCCTTTCATATTTTGCCAAAGCATCCCCTGCTATTGAATAGTCATTTATGTTTATTGAATTTGCATTATGCCATTCAATCTTTTCTTCGAATTTTATTAATTCATCTAAATTTTTAAATTTCATATTTTTTTCACCTTAGAAATTAATAAGGGCAAAAATAATATTTATAAACTTGCTACAACTAAAAATAGTTGTAATGATGGATTTTTTAAGAAAGTTGGGATTGAATAAATATGAATGCCTTTCATATATAGCTCTTTTAAAAGAAGGACCTATGAGTGCTTACAGTCTTAGTGACAAAAGTGAAGTTCCTTTTGGCAGAATTTATGATTCGTTAAAAGTTTTAGAAAATAAAGGAATGATTGAAGTAATTCCTGGCAAGCCTAAAAAATATTTAGCTAGAAGCCCTAAAAATTCAATCAGCACTTTGCTTGATGAAAAATCTAATGAAGTTGAAGTATTGAGGAAAGAGATTGATTCCTTCTCTGAATTATTTAAAAAGACAAATAAAATTGACTATGAGATTACATTATTAACTGGCAAACATAATTTTGCTAAATGCTTAGCTGAACATTTTAATTACAAGAATGAATTCTACGCAACAAGCGAGGCTTTTAAGTTAGAAAAATGGTTTCCTGCAATCCAAAGATATGCAACTCAGCAGCCGAATAAAAGATTTGTATTATTAGATAAAAATAAAGCTGATATGAAAAGAATAAGCGAATTAAAAAATTTAGGAATAAACTTCAGACATTACCCTTTGGAAAATGTAAGAATAATGGTAAGCGACGAAGAATTAGTGACAATATCAATTCAGGAAAATAATGATTTCAAAACTATTCATGCAAAAAACAAATATTTAGGAAAAGCTATGTCAAAGATTCTTAAAGACTTATGGAACAAGGCTGAAAAATTATAAAAAATAATGCATTATTTTTTAAAAAATTTTTAATTTGCTTGGTATAATTCTATTGCTTGAATATTTTTCACAGATATATTGTTTTTCAATATCTTCTGTTGA